>JAQVRW010000157.1 GCA_028700875.1 Candidatus Zixiibacteriota bacterium
GACCCGGCCTATTCGGCCGATTCCGGCTCCAGTCCCTGCAACGTCAATATCACCGATACCATCGCCGATGTTTGCGGGTACATCTGCGGCAACGCCAACGGCGACGCCGCCGTCAACGTCGGCGATGCAGTCTATATCATTGCCTACGTTTTCCGGGGAGGCCCGGCGCCCGTTCCGGTTTCCGCCGGCGACGCCAACTGTGACGGTAAGCTGAATGTCGGCGACGCCGTCTACACCATCAGCTACATCTTCAGAGAAGGCCCGGCCCCCTGTTGTCCCTAACGTCACCGTCCGATTCCGAACACCCTCAAGGGCCGGCTCACGCCGGCCCTTTTGCATAGCCATCGATTGCCCCATCGGCAAGATGCCGTCTTCGGACATAATGACGAACCGGGGCGCAACTTCTGCGCCGGTCTCGACGAGACCCACCATTGTGCTCTTGTTAAATAATAATTCGAGAACATAGTTCTTCTCAGATTATTTTTGAAACAATTGTCTCCGTGGTTTCGTCAATACCGGTAGTTCTACCTCACTTATCCGCCAAGAGATTGAACGAGTCCCAAAAATGAGGGCGAGGTTGGTTATGCGTTTGTCGAGTTGTATTTTCGCAACCGGGTTACTGATGATGGCGTTCCTATTCGCCGGAATATCAGCCGAACCGGCATCCCCTTCCGGGGAATATGAGAACCATTCCCTTTTGCAAGTCGGCCCGCTATCCCCCGAGATGCTGAGGGAGTTTAATCAAGAAGGTTTCGACGTTGTCCAGGAACTTCCCGACGGCATCATGATGGTCGTCGCCGTTCGCCGCGAGCGCGATATTCTCATCACCAAGTTCAGCGCTTCGGTGGAAATCGATAACATGGAAGAATCATATCGTAAGGGACTCGACCCCGCCAAACCCCTGGGCGGATATCACACCTACAGCGAAATGGTCGCCGAATTGCTGCAGATTCACGAGCAGTATCCCGACCTCACCCATATCGACACGATCGGGTACACCCTCGAAGGCCGCCCCGTCTATGCCATAAAAGTGTCCGACAACGCGGATATCGACGAAGACGAACCGGAAGTGTTTTTCAACGGCATGATCCATGCCCGCGAACCGATGACGATGGAAATCAGCCTGTATACCATCAACTACCTGCTGGAGGCATATCCGTACTATCCGATGGTCGCGGATCTGGTCAACACGGTCGAAGCCTGGTTTGTCCCGATCATCAACATCGATGGATACGTGTACAATGAAGTCACCAATCCGGCCGGCGGCGGCATGTGGCGCAAGAACCGCAGGGACAACGGCGACGGTTCTTACGGCATCGACCTCAACCGCAACTGGGACTTCCGCTGGGGCCTGGATGAGGAAGCCGGGTGGTCTTCGGATATCCCTTCCAGCGAGGTGTATCAAGGCACGGGGCCGTTTTCGGAACCGGAGAACCAGGTCCTGAGCGGTTTCATGAACGGTCATGATTTCACGATCGCGATAAATTATCATGCCTATGGCGGATACTACAACATCGGCGACATCCTCCCCATGGTCCCCGGCAATCCGGACAATCGTCTCTTCGAACCGATGACCGATCAGTTGTATTCGCTGACCGGTTACCTTATCAGCGCCTACTTCCGCTCCAACCGCGGATGCGGCGGCAACGCTACCGATTGGATGTATGGGGAGCAGGCCACCAAAAGGAAAACCTACAGTTTCCTGGTCGAAGTCGGCGCCAGTTTCTGGCCGTCGGCGGATAATATCCCCGACGAATGCGCCCGGCACATGCCGGTCAACCTCTATCTGATGGATCAAGCGCGGGTGCTGGCCAATCGCCCCTCCCGCCTGATCGGCACGGCGTTCACCGATGTCTTTGAATACGTCACGGAATGCACTCCCGATTTCGATCGCATCGCCACTTTCCAAAATAACAGCGTCGATAAACCGATGCGGCTGGTGGCGTCCATGGATGATTCGGTGGGCATTCCGGGTTGGTTCACCATCGATCCCTGCTCGACTGTCATCAATCCGGGCGAGAGCGCTACGGTCCAACTGCATCTTTCTCCCGTCGACCTTGTGGGTCTGCCGATTTACGAGGGCGTTCGTTACGGCGTCGGAACTCTGCGGTTGGTCGCGGCCACGACCGATGCGGAACCGGTGATCGACACGATGGAATATCAGATATTGCTGGTTATGCCGGTATCGGACGCTGACGGAGATGGTCTCGACGATTGCCGCGATAATTGTCCCGCGGTGTACAATATCGAACAGACCGATCAGGATGGTGACGGCGTCGGCGACATCTGCGATAACTGCCTGACCGTGGCCAATCAGGATCAGGCCGATCAGGACGGCGACGGCATCGGCGATTTGTGCGACAATTGTCCAGCCGTGGCCAATCCGGATCAGGCGGATAGCGACGGCGACGGGACGGCCGACGCCTGTGACAACTGCCCGACTATCACCAATCCCGACCAGTTGGACAGCGACGGCGACGGCGAGGGCGAGGGCGACGCCTGCGAATATATCGCCGGGGACGCCAACGGCGACCGCAAGGTGAATGTCGGCGATGCTGTGTTCATCATCTCCTACATATTCAGAGACGGCACGCCGCCCGACCCGCTGGCGGCCGGGGATGCCAACTGCGATGGAAAACTCAACGTCGGCGACGCCGTGTACATAGTAAGTTTCATCTTCAAAGGGGGCCCTGAACCCTGCTACCCCCGTCGTTGATCCCATCTTCGATTAGGGTAACCTGCAAGGAGAAGGCCCGTCACTACGGGCCTTTTTCTTTTGTGTCATGATTGAAACACGCGCTAACGTTGATCGGACAGGTGGATGATGCTCCGTGAACTGCGGCCAATATGCGGGCTATGATTATCAATGATAAACGCGGCCAAAGAAAAAGGCCCGCACCGGGCCTCTTTCTTTTGGGCTAATGGCTAAACAGTAGGCTCAAAACACGCTATCTTTTGGCGTCGATATCGTACTTCTTGATCTTATCGAACAATGTCGTATAGTCGATCTTCAGGACTTGCGCGCAACGCCGCTTGTTGCCGCGGACCTGGTTGAGTACGCGCATGATGGCCGCCCTTTCGGCCTGCGCCTGCGCCTGCGTCCCGATTTCCTTCAGGCCTGCTCCTTCGCGAAGCCGGATTTCGTTATTCGTCGACAACCTGATGGCCAGATGTTCCGGCTTGATCCGTCGGCCCTCGGCCAGAATAATCGCCCGTTCGATGGTGTTCTCCAGCTCCCGGACATTGCCCGGCCAATGGTATTTTTCCATGATGGCCAGCGCCTCCGGCGCCAGCGTCACCGTCTTCTTATTCATCTCCAGACAATACCGGTGGATAAAAAACTCGGCCAGCGCCGGGATATCCTCGCGCCGATCCCGAAGCGGCGGAATCGTGATCGGAAACACTGACAACCGGTAATACAAATCCTCCCGGAATCGTTTCTGGCCGATCAACTCCTTCAAGTCGGAGTTGGAGGCGGCGATGACCCGGGTGTCGATCTTGGTGGTCCGGGTTCCGCCCAACCGTTCGATCGTTCTTTCCTGAAGCACCCGCAACAGTTTCGACTGAAGCGCGATATCCATATCACCGATTTCATCGAGGAAAACCGTGCCTTCGTCGGCAATCTCGAACTTGCCGATCTTGCGCGCCACCGATCCGGTATACGCTCCCCGTTCGGAACCGAACAGTTCGTTTTCCAATAGCTCGCGCGGGATGGCTGCGCAGTTGATGGGGATAAACGGTTTGCTCTTGCGCGGCGACAGGTTGTGGATCGCCCGGGCGAACAACTCCTTGCCCGTGCCCGACTCGCCCTGAAGCAAAACCGAGGTGTCGGAGGGGGCCACCTTTTGGACCAACTTCATGACGTCGATTATTTTCTCGGTCTGCCCGATGATCTCCCCCATCCCCAGACGGTTGTCCAGTTCCTCCCGGAGGACCTCGTTTTCGGCGACGATCCGTCGGCTCTGCAGGGCCTTGTCGACCAGCACAAGCATATGCTCGGTATCGAACGGCTTGGTCAGAAAATCGATGGCACCGTTTTTCATCGCCGTCACCGCCGTCTCGATCGTCCCGTAGGCGGTCATGACCAACACCGCCGTCTCGTTATTGATTTCCTTGAGCGCCGACAGCACGGCCAAACCGTCCATGTCCGGCATCTTCAGATCGGTGATGACCAGATCGAACGGTTTCTGCCGGGCCTTTTCGATCCCCTCCGGCCCGGTGGCCGCGGTCTCTACGTTGTATCCTTCCTCTATCAGCGTCTCGGCGACCATCTTCCGCATTGAATCTTTATCGTCGATAACCAAAATCGAAGACATCATTTCTCCTTGGTCATACCCTACCCTCGTCGTTCCACCGGCGGCGGAACGCTACCTTATTCCTATATCGACGATTCCCCATACTGCTGAATCGTTTCGCTGTTCGATTTTTTCACAGATTGGAACCCGAAATTTCACTCTGGGTTGGTGTACCATGCCCCTTCGGGGCATAATAACCTGGCCCAGGGCAACGCCCTGGGCTCTATGTTACGGTTGGCAGTTGCGGCAGGGAGAATAACCTTCGTATAACGCCGCCTCGCGGGTGTCGAAGACAACCTGATTGCGGGCTGCTGTCTTGCCCACTGACCGGCAATCGGGACGATGAAACCGCATCGTCCGACGGTTGGCGATATATCGCTCCTCGGCCCGCACCGGCACCGACCAGACGCCGCGGTTGGCCGCCAGCGCCCGCCGTTGGGCCGCGATCAGACCATCGATCAGAGGTCGATTGATGATATCATCCGGAAACAAATAGACCCGCGCCAGTCCCTCCGCCACCAGGGCGGCATTGACCAACAGGGTGTCATCGACATACACATAGGCCAAGAGTCGGCCGTAATTGTCCCGCTTGCGAAAATCATGCTTGAGCGTCACCTCGCGATTCACGACCAGATGGGCCAGAAAAACCGTCGCCGAGTCCGCGAACGGTTCTCCCTTCTCGGGGGTGTCGATTCCCAACAGCCGAACTTGTTCGTCGCCGTTCAGGACCATCGTATCGCCGTCGATCACCCGGATGACCGTCAACCGACCCGGTTCCTCCCGGCCGATTTCGGAGACGAATCGAACCATGACCAAGAAGAGAACCAGGATTACGATGAGAAGGTATAAATTCCGCCGCTTCATACCGCCTCGGACATCACCGCCCGACTTGTCCCGGAACCATCCACCTCGACCGACATGATATGCTCGGACATCTCCTTAACCTCTTCGATATGGGAAATGATGATGATTTGCCGGAAACGACTTTTCAATCGATTCAATCCTTCTATGATCAATTGCTGGCGCTCGCGGTCCTGAGACCCGAAAATCTCATCCAAAATGATGAAACTCTGGTCGATTCCGGCGGTTTCGGCCATCGTCACCGAAATCGCCAGCCGGAAGCAGAGGTTTAGAAGATCGATCTCCCCGCCGGAAAAACGGGTCGACGGGAACAGCTCTCCCCGATCATACAAGCACAGGTTGTAATCTTCATCCAGTTCGACTTCCTGGTACCGCCCACCGGTCATCTCGTAAAACAATTGCGAGGTCTGCTTCGAAAGGGTCGGCCGAATCCGCCCGATCAGGAAGACCCGGAATTCGCCAAATAGAATAGAGAGCTTTTCGAGATAAGTCAGCGATTCCCGCAGACGGCCGATTTCGACCTTCGACTTTTCGTACTCCTCCAATTGACGGATCAGACCCGTTGTTTCCGACTCCAACAACCGAATCCCTCCGGCCAAACGTTCGAGTTCCAGCCGTATCGCCGACGCCTTGTCGCGGCTGGCGGTCAAATCGGCCTGGGCCGACCGGTTAGCCTGGTCGTCAAAAGCCAGCGCCGCCTGACCGGCCATCGTCTCGGCGGACTCTCGATCCACCGCAGCCAGACTTTCCCCGGCCTGTGCTAATTCGGTTTCCAACTGCGGGCGACGGGCCGCGCGTTCGGCCAAACGGATATATGCTTCCTGTTGATTCTGCATGTCCCGAAGTCTGGTCTCGGTCTCGGCCAGGACCGCCGGTTCGAACGCCACCGCCCCGATTTCCGCCAACCGTTTATCGATACCGGTCAGCCGTTCCTGCCCCTCTCTTATATATATGCCCGCAGCCGCCACCCCCGCCTTGACCGAAGCCCATTCGGATTCCAAACGGTTCAGCCGTTCCTGCTCCTTTTTGAATGTCTCGATTTGCCCCGCCAGGGTGACCCCGTCTTTCTTCACCCGCTCCAGCCGCTCCCCTAACGTTTCCAATCGGCCTTTCAACAGACCGATTTCCTGGTCGAAATGCTTCTCGATCTCCGGAAGTTCCTCCCCGAAAGGACGAAGGCAGGATTGGCAGACAGCATCCGGCCCCAATTGCCCGATTTGACGTTTTTGCTCATCCAGGTCGGCCAGCTTCTTCTCGGCCACTTTAAGATCGGCGTTCAAATCGCGGTACACAATCACCAACTTTTCCCGTTCCTTTTCCGCGTCTTCCAGACTCCTGATGACCTTCCCTTTCTCTGCGAGCGATGTCTCCAATTCCCTGGCCCGGCCCGAATCACGGCTCAACCGGTCAAGCTGTTCGGCCAGGCTCTTTTCCAAACCCTTCTTTTCGTTTTCGAGGCGAGCTTTTTCGCGGCTCATGATCTCGGCCTGACGGTAACTCTGGACCTGGTTCCGAAGCGTTTCTAAGCCTGCCGTCGCCTTTTTGAGAGCCTCCAGCCTATCCGCCGACTTCTCGATTTCGGCCAACTCCTGTGTCAATCGGTTGACCGTCTTTTCCCCGGCGTCGCGCCGTTCCCGTAATGCCGATTTCTTGCGTTCCAGTTCGTTAAAAGCCTGTTCCTTTCGGCGCAATTCCTCGACCCGGCCATCCCCGGCTTTGATTTCCTGTTCCACCCGGCCCAGTTCCTGATGGCGAGCCGTTTCTTCCTGATGGATCGTCTCGATCTCCCCCCGTTTCCGGCGCACGGACTCCTCCATCTGGATGGGATCGATCTGGACGCTGCCCAGGGTTTCGATCTTGAGCCGGGTGGTCTTGATGTCCTCTTTCAGAAGATCGATGGCGGCGTCGAGTCGCCCCACCCCCAACATCGCCGCCAGATGGTCCTTTC
>JAQVRW010000158.1:0-4493 GCA_028700875.1 Candidatus Zixiibacteriota bacterium
GACCTGGCCGTGACCAATAGCGGGAACGCGACTTCTGACCCCTTTTCTGTCTCCCTATACCTCGATGGTGGATTGCTGGTTGGGGAATTGCAATATTACTCCTACCTATTTGCGGGGGCCGACCACTATTTTGAAGACCACATGGCCTATATATCCGCCGGATACCATAGCCTGACGATGATCATCGACCCTCTCGGCTTGATTGAAGAAACGTGCGAGACAGACAATGTCTATGAGAAGGTATTCTACTGGCCAGCCCCGGGGACTATTACTGTGTCCGGGTGGGCAACCTACCAGGACATGAATCCGCCGTCGTCCGGCAAAAACGCAAGAAATATGAAAGTTGAGATGTGGGACGATGACGCTGCTGCCGACGATCTTTTGGCCTTGACGTGGACGACCGCCGGCGGGGCGTTTGTGTTTGGGACCGTTTCGAATGCAGACGAGTCATGGTTGGGGCGGCAGGACATTTACCTGAAGTTCTATGCCGAAAACGACGCGGCTTACGTAGATAAAAAGCATGACAGCAGCCGGGTCACCTACCAAACTGGAACCCAAAGCGAGGTTCCAAACGGTACTCTGAGTCTCGGGACCGTCAATATTCCGGGGCCGCAGAGTGGCCCTTTTTTTATTTTGGACAAAATCAAGGACGGCCGGGATAAGTGGCTTTCGTTTCAACAATCCGATCCCGGGAGAGTGGAGGCCATATTGAGAAACGGCGGTGGTACTGAATACGTGTCCGGTTATATAGTGATCGACTCATCGATCAATGATAATTTCTATCGACCGGATGTGTTCGATGAATATGCAATATTACACGAATATGGACATTTTTTGGCGGATTCGTTTTCCTTCTTCTGTGTCGGCTCGGGCACCCATAGTTGGCATACGAGATCAACAGACACGCTTGCTGCTAGTGAGGCCTTCGCTCATTTATGGCCTGCGGTTGTCACCGACAATTCTATCGAAAAGAACTATTATCATGGGTTTGCCTATTACTACAGCAAAAACCTAGAAAATGGTGAATACGGAATCAATGGAAATATCGCTGGGTCACCGAACGACCTTGGCCCTGATTGTGAAGGGACGGTGGCGGGTGTGCTGTGGGACTTGTACGACGATGATGACGACGATTATACTATGTGGAAACCCGGATCTCCGGGCGTGGGGCAACCCGACGGTATCTGGGATTCACTTGACAACGCCATGACCAATATCCTCGAATGCCTGACCCGGCGGAACACCGGCGCGGGCCACCATCCGTTAAATATCTACGAGTTCTGGAATGTCTGGTTTCAATCGCCAACTTTGGACAATAATCAAAAACTATGGGGGGTATATCGAGAACACGGGACAGGCCTGGAAATGGATATTGTCCCTCCGACCGGCAGCGTCGTCATCAACAGTGGGGATTCTATTACCACCAGCCTGATCGTCGCACTGGCCCTGTCAGCAACGGACACGTTAAGTGGCATGGCTCCGCCGTTGGCCAAGATGCAATTCAGCAACAACAACAGCGTCTGGACGGATTGGGAAACGTACGCCACCAGCAAGACCGGTTGGAATCTGTCCGCCTATGGCGGCGACACCATGCGAACCACGAAGGCGGTGTACGTTCGGTACAAGGACGTTGCCGATATACAGTCGCCGAGCTTTTTCGATTACATCATTTATCGCGACTACCTCTGCGGAGATGCCAATGCAGATGGCAAAATCAACGTCGGCGATGCCCGCTATATTGTCGTTTACGTCTTCGAGGGGGGGGCCGCTCCACGACCTTTGGAGGCCGGTGACCCCAACTGTGACGGCAAAATCAACACGGGCGACGCCATATATATTGTCAATTACATATTTCGGCAAGGCCCCGCTCCCTGCTGTCCCAGCTAAACAACTCTCAACGCACACCATAATAAAAGAGGCCCGGAGACTCCAGGCCTCTTTGTATCTGGAATCTCCGCCCTCTGTCCAGTTGTTTCCGGAATTCTCATTTTGACTCTGGCTTGGAATTGCGTACATTGCCCCCATATAAATCGAATCCCAGGAGGGTTCGATCCACAGGATTGATGATTCGAGGGACAGATATGGACATCCGCAAAACTGCCAAAGATGGCTTGGCGGCGGCCAAAAAGAAGAAGGCGTCGTACGCCGACATCCGCCATGAAATCATCCACGACCGCGAATTGTCATTCACCGGCGGCGTTCCCGACCCGATCGAGGAAAGCCTTTCGGCCGGATGGGCGGTGCGGGTGCTGGTCGACGGCGCCTGGGGATTCGCCTCATCCGATGACCCCGCGTTATCTATCACGCAATTAGTGGACAAGGCGATCATTATCGCCAAAGCCTCGACCAAGGCGATGAAATCCCCGGTTAAGCTATCGCCGTCCAAAGCCGAAACCGGCGAATATCGCTCAATCTTCAGAACCGACCCGTTCACCGTGCCGGTCAAGGAAGTCGGGCAGTTTCTGGCCGATTTGGACGCCGCGTTGGGTCAGCAGGCCGGCATGACCTCCCGCAGTTGTTTCGCTTCGTTTCGCAAACTGGGAAAATGGTTTTTCTCATCCGAGGGAAGCGACCTGTTTCAAACCATCGTCCAGACCGGCGCGGGGCTGACCCTGGCACAGGCCAAGTCGCGCCGCGAACGGGCGGAACGGTCATACCCGACATCATCGGGGCAGTATGAAACCACGGGGTACGAGCTTTTGGCGGAACTGGATATGAAAAGCCAGGCGCCGCGTCTGGGCGAGGAGGTCGCCCAGCTTATGGCCGCGCCGGAGTGCCCGCAGAAGATCACCAATCTCGTGCTTTCGGGCGACATGATGTCGCTGGTGATTCACGAGTCGATCGGCCATCCGCTGGAATTGGACCGCGTGTTCGGGTCGGAGCGAAACTTCTCCGGGACATCGTTTGCCACCACCGATCAACTGGGCCAACTGCAATACGGCTCGAAGTTCGTCACGGTCTCCAGCGACCCGACCGCATCCGGTGGGCTGGGATCGTTCGGCTGGGATGACGAGGGAGTCAGGGGCCACCGAGTCGATCTCATCAAAAACGGCGTCCTGGTCGATTACCTGTCCTCGCGCGAGACCGCCGCTCGGATCGGACGGACATCAACTGGGGCGATGAGGGCGGAGGGATGGAAGAACATCCCGCTAGTGCGGATGACCAATATCAACCTGGAACCGGGCGACAAGACTTTCGATCAATTGATCGGCGAGGTGGATGACGGCATCTATATGGCCACGCCGTCGTCGTGGTCGATCGACGACTTGCGCAAGAATTTCCAGTTCGGATGCGAGATCGGCTGGGAGATCAAGGGAGGCAAGCTGGCCGGGGTGGTCAAGAATCCGACCTTTTCGGGATGTACCACACTGTTCTGGAACAACTGCGAGGCGATCGGCGATGCCGCTCAGTTTAAGATTTGGGGCACTCCCAATTGCGGCAAGGGCCAACCCGGACAAAACGCCCGCACCGGGCAGGGAGCCTCGCCGGCCCGCTTCACCGGAATCCAGGTGGGAGGATAAGCGATGCTGGATAAGAAACGCGCCCTCGAGATCGTGAATCTGGCCCTCAAAGATTCCCCCGCCGATCAGACTGAGGCGGTCCTGATGGCCGACCAGACCAATCTGACGCGGTTTGCCGAGTCGGTCATCCATCAGAACATGTCCCAGGAGGAAACCCGGCTGGTGGTGACCACGGTGAAGGACAAAAAGATCGGCATCGCCGCCACCAACGATTTAAGCCAGCCCGGAATCCAGACCGCCGTAACCGCGGCCTACGAGAACAGCCTTTTGCAAAACCCGGATGATCGTTTCGTGTCGTTTCCTACACCCGCCATGGCCCCGCCGTTGACCAAAACAGAATCGGTCGAACCGAATGAGACGTTTACGCCCGACAAGATGGCCGAGGCGACGGCCAAAGTCATTCAGGCTATCGACAAGAGTACGGGATTGTCGGCTTCCGGCGCTTTCCGCCATGAGATTCATGCCGTAGCGGTGGCCAACTCACTCGGGGTATCGCAGTACGGGCGATTCGGTAAGGCGGAACTGTCCTTGACCGCCAGCGGCGTAACGGACAACGCCGGGTACGCCATCGGGTACGACCCCGATCCGGCAAAGATCGACTGCGCCGCCCTATCCGAGACGGTGATCAAGAAGGCCGAGGCCGATGTCACTCCCGTATCGTTGCCCGACGGCCAGTACACGGTCATCCTCGAACCGCCCGCCGTAGGGCAGTTGCTTCTCTTTCTGGCGTTCATGGGATTCGGGGGCAAGACCATGATGCAGCAGCGGTCGTTTCTGTCGGGCAAGAAAGGGGAGATCATCACCGGTGAAAATATCACCATCACCGATGAACCGGACAATCCGATTTTCGGCAACTTGCTGTTCGATTACGAGGGAATTGCGGTCAAGAAATTGACCATTATCGACCATGGCCGCGCCGGTGATGCCGCCTATGACAGTTACTATGCGGCGCAGGCCAATGTCGCTCCTACG
>JAQVRW010000158.1:4503-7103 GCA_028700875.1 Candidatus Zixiibacteriota bacterium
ACGGGACACGCCCTGCCTCCGGACAACAGCTATGGTCCCTATCCGAAAAATCTGGCGGTCGCGCCGGGGGACAAGACGCTGGAAGAAATGATCGCGTCCACCGAAAAAGGCGTGCTGATCACGCATTTCTGGTATATCAATTTCCTCAACCCGATGCAGACGATGATCACCGGCACCACCCGCGACGGCACGTTTATGATCGAGAACGGCAAGGTCGGCGCGGCAGTCAAAAACATGCGTACCAATCAGTCGATTTTGGAGGCGTTTTCCAAAGTGCGGGACATATCATCCCAGCGCATCGTCTATCCCCAGTTTTCATCGCTGATGCTGGTGCCGGCGATGAAAATCGACGAGTTCAACCTGATGCAGGAAACCAAGGAAGAGTGGGAGGAGAAATGCTGACCCGACGGAATTTCATGAAGACCACGGCTGTCTTGTCATTGGGCGCGGTATTGCCGTTGTCCATGGCCGACACTATCCTGGCGGCTGCGCCTCCGCCCCGGCCGGCGACTCCTCCGCGACGGTTTCTTCCCTTGCAGGGACATAAAAGATCCGGCTGCGCCTTTCATCCGGAGAAAGTCGATATCTGGGCCGGCGGCGGCGCGGTCGTGCCTGAGGACTTTTAATGCCGGCCCGCAACCTCAATACTCTCATTGCGGACGCGGCCAGGAAACTGGAAGCCGTCGGCATCGAATCGGGCGCGGCCGAGGCCGAATATATTCTCTGCGAACTGCTCGATTTCGACCGCCTGCACCTGTACCTGCACGGGCCGTCGCTGATCGATGACGATTTGATCGAACGTTTCGATGCCGTCGTGACCAAACGGCTGACCCGTTATCCTCTGCAATATATCCTCGGCGTCGCCTGGTTTTTCGGACGGAAATTCATCGTCAACGAAGCGGTCATGGTGCCGACCCCCGAGACGGAGCTATTGCTGGACAGCCTGCTTCGCGCCGCTCGCCGATGCCGGTCGCATCCGGTGAGCGTGCTCGATGTCGGGGTCGGGTCGGGGGTGCTGTCGGTTTCGGCGGCGTTGGAAAACCCGGAATTGGATATCACCGCCCTGGACATTTCCGAGGCGGCCTTGGGCGTGGCGCGGCAGAACGCCGAACGACTGGAAGCTGTCGAACGTATTGGGTTCATCCAATCCGACCTGTTTGCCGGTCTGAAACCGGGACAACAATTCGATATCATCGCCTCCAATCCGCCATATATCGCCGATGGGGAATACGCTGGTCTTCCGCCGGAGGTGAAGGCCGACCCTAGGATATCGCTTCTTGGGGGGCCGAAGGGGATGGATATCATTGATCGGCTGATCAAGGAAGGGCCGGAATATCTGAAGCGGCCGGGGTATCTGATGTTCGAGATCGGGTATGATCAGGCGGAAGACGTATTCGCTTCGGTCCAGGCCGATTCTCATTATGTGGATTGCACGTTATTGAAAGACCTCAACGACATCGACCGCGTGATTATCGGCCGCGTGGAGTAGAGACAAGCGTAACCCCGCCGACTCATAAGATCACGTTACATAAACATTGATATCGTTTTGTAGGGGCGGACCGGTGTGTCCGCCCGGTCCATTCCGGGCCGACACATGGGTCGGCCCCTACGAGCCATAATCAAATCTCTGATGCATGGGTGTGGACGGAGGCTGTTATTCGATAAAGAGCATGGCGACGCCGATGACGGCGATGGTCGCGCCTATCACCGAACGCCAGGTGGGGTGCTCTTTATGAATAATCATCGTCAAAGGAATGACTAAAATCGGCGGCAATGACATCAACGTGGCGGCGATTCCCGCCTGGGTATTCTGCACGGCCACCAACGACAACCAGACGCCGATGGTCGGGCCCAAAAAGGCGGCGCCCATGATGGCATAGCCTGCGCCTCGCGTGCGCAAGGCGGCCAGCGTTGCCTTGGTTTCTCCCCGCGAGATGGCTATGATCCAGATGGCGATCGCCGCCGAGATCATTCGAATCCAGGTCGCCGACATCGGGTCGAAATCGGCCCCCATCCCTTGTTTGGCCAAAACCAAACCGCCCGCCTGTCCGGCAGCACCTCCGATACCCATCAGTATCCCCAGCGCCTTGGAGCCCTCCCGATTGTCCATGGCCGTCTCGTTCTTCTTGTCGGTGGTCACCCAACTCACGCCGGCGAGTGTGACGGCGATCCCGGCGATTGCCATGAGGCTCAATCGTTCGCCGATAAACAGGAAGGCCAGAAAGGCGGTCATGACCGGGGCCAGGGACATCATGAGCGACCCCTGCCTCGGCCCCAGAATCACCAGACAGCGGAAATAAAAGGTATCGCCGATAGACAACCCGACGATGCCGGAAAGAGCCAGATAGATCAGGACATGCTGGTTGAACCCGGTCGGGAAAATCGTCCCGAAACGGACAAGCAGGATGATGGTCAAGAATGTGGCGGCGACGAGGATGCGGAGCTTGTTGACATTGTATGAACCGATCAACCGACCGGCGATGGAAAAGAGGATCGTCCCGCCCGACCAGCAGAGGGAGGTCCCCAACGCGGCCAATTCACCCAATAGCAGCATGTTTCATTCCATAGTCTCAGGGGCGCCGTACGGCCGTTTTCAGAGC
>JAQVRW010000159.1 GCA_028700875.1 Candidatus Zixiibacteriota bacterium
CGTCCGGGACTCGGAACGCCGACCTACTGTAATCGCATCACAGAATTTGCAGGTACGTAAGCACCACCTTGGCCGCGTTGTCGGCGGCGACGCGGAAAAACTGGTCGATCTCGTTCGTCGCCGTCGATGACCCCGAACCTCCGGCCAAGTCGGACGCCGACCGGAAGATGATAAACGGCACGCCGTTGACCGTGCCGACTTGCGCCACCGCCGCCGATTCCATATCGACTACCAACGCGTGAAAACGGCTCGACAACCACAACCGCTTATCTATGTTATCGATAAACATGTTGCCGCTGGCCCCGGCTCCGCCGACAACCAGTTTCGGCAAACGGTCGCCGATCCGGGCGAACTCCATGTCGGTCGTCGTCAGCTTTTCGGCCGTCGCATATAGGGCGCTGTCCACGGTGTAATACGATATCTCCGCGATGCTGTCGCGCGCGGGGTCGAATGCCTCAATGCTTTCCACCCGGAAGCTGTCCTTGCCGATGTAACCGTAGTCGTGTTCACTCCAAACCCGGCAGACGGTGATATCGCCGATATGGATGCTGGTGTCCACGGCCCCGGCGATACCGGAGAAGATGATCGCTCTGGGATGGAACGTGTCGATCAGTTTCTGGGTGGTCATGGCGGCGTTAGTCATCCCGATACCCGATTCGGCCAAAACGACCTTCTCATCGGCCAGCTGTCCGATCTGAACCGTCCGGCCCAGTATCTTTTCCGTCTTCTCGATGGTCATTTTCTCGGTCAGCAGTTTCCCCTCGGCTTCGAAAGCATAAAGAACGAGGTAGGGGCGGTCGGATTGCGGTGCTTGGGCGTGCAGTTGATCTGCGATCGGGGCGAACAAGAACAGCGCAAGGCAAAATATCACCTTTCGGGCCATAATGGAGAAACGACGGGTCATTTTGCACCTCCTGACGATAGCCGTTCCGGTTTGATCATTGACGCCGAATTGTATCGGACATATATAAAAAGTTCTGGCCGGTAGGCAACTCTTTTTCGTTATTTCCGGTATGACCGATTCGCTTCAGCTTAAGCTGGCCCATCTGCCCCGCAAGTCCGGCGTCTACCTGATGAAGGACAAGACCGGGAAGATCATCTATATCGGCAAGGCCAAGAACCTGAAAAACCGGGTCAGTTCGTATTTCCACGCCCGGGGGGGGCAAGACGCCAAGACGGCGCGGCTGGTCTCCAAAATCGCCGATATCGACCTTCTGGTCACCGATTCGGAAATCGAGGCGTTGATTCTGGAAGCGAATCTGGTCAAGGGGCATAAGCCCCGGTACAACGTCAACCTCAAGGACGACAAACGCTTTCCGTATCTCAAGCTGACCCTGGCCGAACCGTTTCCGCGCCTGTTGATTACTCGGCGGGTGATCAACGACAGCGCGAAGTACTTCGGGCCGTACACCAACGCCACCGGCATGCGCCGGACGTGGAAGTTCCTCATGCATCATTTCGGCTTGCGTTCGTGCAATCTGGAAATCCCATCGTCCACCGGCCGGAAGTACAAAGTCTGTCTCGATTATCATATCGGCCGTTGCGGCGGGCCGTGCGAAGGCTTGCAGACGGAGGAGCAATATCGCAAGCATGTCGAGGCGGTCATACTATTCCTATCGGGCCGTCGAACCGACCTGATCAAACGGTTACAGGAACAGATGAAGCAGGCCTCGGAAGAGATGCATTTCGAGGAAGCCGGCCGCGTTCGGGACACGATCGCGGCCATGGAATCTGTCCAGCAAAAGCAGAAGGTCGACTCGGCCGCCGATATCGACCGCGACGTGGTGGCATTCGCCCGTGAAGACGCCGAAGCCGTAACGGTGGTGCTGCAGATTCGCGAGGGAATTCTGATTGGCCGGCAGGATATCCAGTTGCGGACGGATGCCGAAACACCGGACGAAGAGATGCTGGCCGGGTTCCTGCGCCAGTACTACAACGAGTCGGAGAATCTACCGGAGGAAATCTACCTGCCGTTGCCGGTGGGCGAAGCGTCATTGATCGAAGACTGGTTGACCGGCCGCAAGGGGTCGAAAGTCCGGCTGGTTTTCCCGCAAAAAGGGGAGAAACAGAAACTGGTCGTGATGGCCGAAACGAACGCTCGGCTGCTTTTGGATGAGATGCTTCTGCAAAAGCGGAAGTTTCAGGAGAAAGTCCCGGCCTCGGCCGTATCGCTTCAACAATTGCTCAGGCTGGCCAAACCGCCATTGACGATCAGTTGTTTCGACATCTCCAACCTCGGCCAGACCGACAAGGCGGCCTCGCTGGTCTATTTCGAAAAGGGAAAACCGAAAAAGTCGGAGTATCGCCATTTCAAGATAAAGACGGTCGAGGGGCAGGATGATTTCGCCTGCATGCGCGAGGTCATCACCCGGTATGTGGCGCGACGAATCGAAGAAGGGAAGCCGTTGCCTGATTTGATGATGGTCGATGGCGGCAAGGGGCAGTTGGCCGTGGCCAAGGAGGTTCTGGACGGCCATGATCGGAGCGATCAGCCGGTTATCGGTCTGGCCAAGCGGCTGGAAGAGGTTTACCTGCCGCATCAAAGCGCCCCGGTGACCATCCCCAAAACTTCGGCGGCGATCAATCTTCTCAAGCGTGTGCGGGATGAGGCCCATCGGTTCGCCGTAACCTATCATCGCAAACTGCGAAGCAAACGGACGATTACCTCCGAATTGGAAGGCATCAAAGGGGTGGGAAAGGCCAGGCTGGAGATATTACTTAAGCATTTCGGCTCGGTCGCGGCTGTCAAGGAAGCGGTGTTGGATGATTTGGCCAAGGTTCCCGGAATACCCAAGCCGGTGGCAGGAACGGTCTACGACTATTTCCATCCGGCATCACCCGCGCCCAGTGAAAAGTGATTGTCCTTTCCGTAATGTCGCCGTATTATTCCAACCATGAAGGAGCAGTCGGAGCAAGCCTACACGGTCACGGCCGTCAACAAGATGGCCCGGTATCTTTTGGAGGAATCGTTTCCGACTGTCTGGGTCGAGGGGGAGATTTCCAACTATCTTCATCATGGTTCCGGCCATCGCTATTTCTCGCTTAAGGATGACGAATCCCAATTGAAATGCGCCATGTGGCGTTCCCACGCCGCCGGATTGCGGTTCGAACCGAAAGACGGCCTCAAAGTCCTGGCCCAGGGAACGCTCACAATATATGAGAGAAACGGCCAATACCAGCTTTCGGTCAGGCGAATGATTCCCGCCGGCATGGGGGAGCTGGAACTGGCGTTCCGTCAATTGAAAGAAAAGCTGGACAAGGAAGGGCTTTTCGATCCGGCCCATAAGCAACCATTGCCGCAATTCCCGATGCGGATCGGGATCGTCACCTCGCCCACCGGGGCGGTGATTCATGACATGATCCGGGTCATCAAGCGCCGCAACCCCAAGCTGGATATTATCCTCTGGCCCGCGGAGGTACAGGGAGATATCGCCCCGCCGCAGTTGGTGGAGGGGATCGATCGCCTGAACGAATACGGCGAAGTGGACTTGATCATTATCGGCCGGGGGGGCGGGTCTTTGGAGGACCTCTGGGCGTTCAACGACGAACGAGTGGTGCGGGCGGTGTATCGGTCTCATATCCCGGTAATTTCGGCCGTGGGACATGAAGTCGACCTGACCCTGACCGATTTTGCGGCCGACTATTCGGCGGCGACTCCCTCGATGGCCGCCGAACTGGCGGCTTGGCCGGTGGAGGAGTTTTTTGCTGAGTTGGGCAGACAGGTGGCCCGGATGGATCGCGGAATGCGGGGAATGGTGCGCGAGGGGCGGTCGCGGCTGACCGCGATCGTTCGTTCTCCGGCGATGCTTCGGCCGGAGGGAATGCTGGAATCCCGCTACCAGCGGCTGGACAACCAGGTCCGACTTTTACACTTGCTAACGATCAAACGACGTGATACCTTTCAACAGCGGGCGGCATTGCCGGTTTCCCGATTGGAGGCGTTGTCGCCGTTGGCGGTGCTGGCCCGAGGATATTCCGTGACGCGGACGTTGCCGGGTCGGGAAGTGGTGCAGTCGACGGGAGATGTTGAACCGGGGCAGGCGATAGAAACCATAGTTCTCGATGGCGCCATCGAATCGACGGCCAAGCGGATTTTGAAGAAATAGCGAATTATGGTCAGGAAAAAAGAGTATAAGGATTTTGAGAGCGCCGTCTCCCGTTTGGAGGAAATAGTCGCCTCCCTGGAATCGGGGGAACTGTCGCTGGAGGAATCGATCGCCCTGTACACCGAGGGAGTGGAAATCGCCGGTGTCTGCAACCGCCGACTGACGGAGGCGGAGGGGCAGATAGCGAAACTGTCGAAGATGGCGGAGCAGTTCAAGTTGGAAAAACTCGCCGATGGTGAGGACGATGATTAAGACCCGGACAACGGAATTCCCCGCCTGTCTGGTGGAAAAACGGGATATCGTCGAAAAACATATCGACGGCTGTCTCCCGAAGGCGGACCAGTACCCGCAGACTCTGCATGCCGCAATACGGTATTCCGTAATGGCCGGAGGGAAACGCCTGCGGCCGCTTCTGGCTATCGCCGCTTTCGAGGCCTGCGACGGCAAGGGGGAGGTCATCTATCCGGCGGCGGCGGCGTTGGAGCTGGTTCATACGTATTCGCTGATACACGATGATTTGCCCTGCATGGATGACGACGCCATGCGCCGGGGGAAACCGACCCTGCATCGGAAATACGGCGAGGCGGTGGCGCTTCTGGCGGGCGACGCTCTTCACGATCTGGCATTCAGCCTGATGGCCCGAACCGGATCGGCTCAGGCGGTACTTGAGCTGGCGGAAGCGATCGGCACCGGCGGGATGCTGGCGGGTCAGATGGCCGACATGGAAGCCGAAGGGACGCAAGTGACCGAGGACGACGTGACGTTCATCCATATCCATAAAACCGGCAAGCTGGTTCGCGGCTCCGTGCGCATCGGAGCGATATTAGCGGGGGCCTCGGCGGAAACGCTGGAGGCGATCTCGCAGTATGGGGACCGGATCGGTCTGGCGTTTCAGATCGTCGACGATATTCTCGACGTGGAGGGGGACGCCCGCATGCTGGGGAAATCGGTCGGTTCCGATACGCGGAACCTGAAAGCAACCTTTCCGCGCGTCATGGGTCTGGGGAGGTCCAAAGAAAAAGCCAAACAGTTGATCGAGGAAGCCGTTGAAATTATCACTCCCGCGGTGCCTCACCCGGATTGTTTCGTTGAACTGGCCCGGTTCATCGGCGGACGACAAACCTGAGACGGTATGAGATGTTATTAGACAGTATAAATTCATCGGCGGATATTAAGAAGCTTACTCCGGAAGAATTGCGTCAATTGGCGGAGGAAATCCGCACCTTCGTGGTGACTGCGGTCAGCCGCACCGGTGGGCATTTGGCTTCCAACCTGGGAGTGGTGGAACTGACGCTCGCGCTGCATTACCAGTACGATTTCCCCGAGGACCAGCTGGTCTGGGATGTCTCGCATCAATCGTATATCCACAAGCTCTTGACCGGCCGCCGCGATCGTTTCGCCACGTTGCGCCAGTACGGCGGGCTGGCCGGTTTCACCAAGCGTAGTGAGTCGCCCGCGGATGCTTTCGGGGCCGGGCACGCGTCCACGTCGATTTCGGCGGCGCTGGGTCTGGCGGAGGCCCGCGACCTGTTGGGACAAAAGCGGCACGTGATCGCGGTGATCGGCGACGGCGCCCTGACCGGCGGTCTTTCCTTCGAAGGATTGAACAACGCCGGGGCGCGGAAGAGGGATCTTCTGGTTATCCTCAACGACAACTCGATGTCGATATCCCCCAACGTCGGGGCGATGTCGCGATATTTGACCAACATGCTGACCGATCAATCATATAATAAAATCCGCGACGATATCTGGCGGTTTATCGGTCGGCTCAAACGAGCCGAAAAAATCCGGTCGGCGGTGTCATACTTCGAGGCCCAGGTGAAGGGACTTCTAGTGCCGGGAGTCGTTTTTGAACGACTCGGATTCCGGTACTTTGGGCCGATCGACGGTCACGACCTGCCGCTTTTGGTAAAAACACTGGGGCAAATGAAAGAACTGACAGGACCGCGTCTTTTGCATGTTATCACGCAAAAGGGCAAGGGATATGAGCCGGCGGAAAAGGATGCCACCAAGTTTCATGGTGTTGGGGCTTTCAACAAAGTGACCGGCAAGACGCAGCCGGCGGGGGATCTGCCCGCCTACACCGAGGTGTTTGGAAAGAAGATGGTGGAATTGGCCGGACGGGAGCCGAAATTGACGGCGATAACGGCCGCCATGGCGCCGGGGACCGGCTTGAACGAATTCGCGCAGAAATTCCCCGACCGCTTCTATGACGTCGGCATCGCTGAGCAGCATGCCGTCTGTTTCGCCGCCGGGTTGGCGGCGGGGGGCGCCAAACCGGTCTGCGCCATCTATTCCACGTTCCTCCAGAGGGCGTTCGACCAGATTATCCATGATGTCGCCCTGCAGAAACTGCCGGTCGTCTTCTGCCTCGACCGCGGCGGGTTGGTCGGAGAAGACGGGCCCACGCATCATGGCGCCTTCGATCTCAGCTACCTGCGGGCCGTGCCGAACATGACGGTGGCGGCGCCGGCCGACGGCGATGAACTGGAGCAGATGCTCGACTACGCGGTAACCCATCGCGTCGGACCGATTGCCATCCGCTATCCGCGCGGAATGATTCCCTACCCGCTCGGCAGCCATCCCAACCGGTTCGAGTGGGGCCGTTGGGAGGTGCTCAACGGCGGGACCGACCTGGCCATCATCGCCGCCGGGTCCATGGTGCAGACATGCCGCGGCGTGGTGGAAACCCTCAAGTCGCAGGGCGTCAACGCGTCGTTGACCAACGGCCGCTTTATCAAACCGCTTGACACCGAGGCCCTGCAGGAGATCGCCGAACGGTTCGATCGCGTGGTCACGGTCGAGGAAAACAGCATCAATGGCGGCTTTGGATCGGCAGTGCTGGAATTCTTTGACATCATCGAATTTCGCGGCCGGTTGTTGCGGCTGGCTTTGCCCGATCGTTTCATTCAACACGGCAATCGCGGCCGGTTATTGCAGGAGATCGGCCTGGACGAAGAAGGGATCATCCGTTCCATCGAGGCGATCCTG
>JAQVRW010000160.1 GCA_028700875.1 Candidatus Zixiibacteriota bacterium
CCGCCACCTCGGCCAACGGCCGCTGCAAATACGGGGTAACGGAATCCGGGGGCAGATGCTTGAAGGCATTATAGAGAGCGGCATCCCGCTCCCCCAGGATCACACTGGTGGGAAGCTTGTAGTCGAAGAGAAGGCGCTCGGCCAACGCGGCGAATCGTTCCGCCGGCCAGGCCTTGACCGGCGAGCTGGCCCCCGGAGCCATCGCCACCCCCTCCCGCTTTCCCCCTGCGCCCCACAGCGCCTCGGGAGGAACCAGCATATCGGGGGTGCGGGCGATGATTTCCCCTTTTAGCTGCGTGAGGACCTGATTGTACAGGTCGACCGTGTGCGGGACGGGATCGACAAACTTTTTCTGGCTGACCGCCTCCTGGCGTTCTTTCCGCCTTTTATGATACACCACCCGATAAGGCGCTTTGGACAAGGCCGCCAGGTGAAAGGAGCGGAAATTCTTATGAAGATCGACCACCAGGTCGGGGTTGTACTCATCCAGCCGGCCGGACAACCGCATGAGATCCAGGTACCCGCCGTCGTCGGGAAAGGCTACCGATTCGGTCAACCCCGGAAGCATCGCGGCGACTTCCTGATAGGCCTTCCGGGTCACTAAAACGAGGCGGGCGTCGGGATAGAGAAAGCGAAGGTTTTTAATGGTCGGGCCGGTCAGGGTGACATCACCCAGCCGCCCGAGGCGTATGATAAGCACGGTTTTCATTAGGGCAAAAATACGTATGAAACCGCCCCTACGACAAGGCAATAAATGCCAAACAGGTGGAAACTTCCTTTCCGAATTATTTTAAGCAGATAATGGATGGATAAGAGGCCCAAAAGGAAGGAAATCGCCGTGCCGATCAGATAGCCGCCGAAATCACCGGCCGGGAGAATGCCTCCCTCGGCCGAAACGGCATCCAGCAGAAAGGCACCGGCGATAGCCGGGATCGACAGCAGGAACGAAAACTCCGCAGCTTTCGGGGGATCCACGCCAAGAAACATGGCCGCGGAAATGGTACTTCCGGAGCGGGAAATACCGGGCAGAATGGCAACCGCCTGTGCGACACCGATTATCAACCCCCTCAAGGGGGAAACGAGGAAACCCTTGTTTTTGGCCAGAAGAGTGGAAAGCAGGATGACACCGGTGACAACCAGCATTGCGGCCGTGAACTTCGGCGAGGAAAACGCGGTCTCTATGGCCGACTTGAGAGTAAAACCGATAACGACGGCCGGGAGAGTGCCTAGAATAAGCGCCCAGACGGTGGTCCGCTCGACGGCTCCTTCGCGGCCGCTCCAGAGAGATTGGATCAGGCGGATAATCCGGGACCGGAAATAAATCAGCACCGCCGCCAGGGTGCCCAGATGCAGCCAGATTTCGAAGGTCACCCCGGCGGTTTTGAGACCAAGGAGCGACTGCCCTATGACCAGGTGGCCGGAAGACGAGATGGGCAGAAATTCGGTCAACCCCTGGATAGCGCCTATTATAATGGCTTGGAGTATGGTCATGCCGATATCAATCCGTAGCCAGCCGCTTTAGAAGGCCACAAAATCGACGCCGACCATGAAGGCCCATTCGTCATCGATTTGAATTTCGGCCGTGAAATCCACCAACGGCGTCACCAAGAAAAGAGCGCCGATATTTACTCCGCCTTTCAGGTCGGTATTGGAATCGGCGCCGTGATCGAACGACTGCCGTTGCATACGCAAATTGAGGCGGGCGTACGGTTCGATGGTGCGATTGTTATTCAAATGGAACGGTATGGAGCCGATGACCGAACCGCCCAAACCGAGGATACTGGAATAGTCATTGTCGCAATATTCCAGAAACCCGCCCAGCGACAAGTCGATCGGGTTCTGGTTCTCTTTGTATTTCCAGAGCAGATACTTGAAATCGCCGCCGAAGATGACGCCCATATCGCCGCTTTCCGGGTCGATGAAACCGAGGCGGGCGCGCCCCTCGAGATAATCCGAAAAACCATACCGGAGGGAACCGACCACACCGGTGGAGTGCTCGGCCAAAATGGCATAGGCGCCGAATTTTCCGGAATTGGTCGGCAGGACGCTGGCCGGGGACATCTGGCCCAGGAATTGGGCGGAGGCCGTACCGGCCATCAGGACGACGAGTATTATCGTAGCAAGCCTGGGTAATCTCACACGTGACTCCTTTCCTGCTGGTGAATCATTCATCGCGCTGTATATATGACGTTCCTCTATTCCAGTCAACAAAAACCGCCCTCCCCCCCGGTCAGGGAAGTTTTGCTTGACAACCAAATGACGGCGTTCTACCATTTGACAAACCAATCGTCATAATGGTTTGTATGCATGTTGCCTGCACGCCCGATAATAGTGACTTTTACGCCGCTTTCGGCGGGATGTTCCGTTTCGAAAGTAACGGCGATGATGGGCGAAAGCCGGTTTCCATCCCTGATTAAACCCGATTGCGTGTGAGGCGGATATGGCGGAAGCCAGAGAACGATGGGGAACAAAACTGGGCGTTATCATGGCGGTGGCCGGGTCGGCCATCGGATTGGGCAACTTCCTGCGCTTTCCGGTACAGGCGGCCCAAAACGGCGGCGGAGCGTTCATGATTCCCTATATCGCGGCGTTGCTTTTGATTGGCGTCCCGATGATGTGGGTGGAATGGACGGCCGGACGGTACGGCGGCGGTTTCGGGCATTCATCGGCGCCGGGGATTTTTCAGTGCCTGTGGCCGAAAAATCCGGCCGCCAAATATATCGGCGTATTGGGACTGATCGGACCATTGGTGATCATGATGTATTACGTCTATATCGAATCCTGGACGCTGGCCTACAGCTACTATTCGTTGACCGGGGCGCTGACCCACGCCGGACAATCCGGCAACCTTCGGTCTTTTTTGGCCGGCTTGCAGGGACTGGAACATAACGCCTATTTCTCGGGGATGGGAGCGGCGATAGTTTTCTTCATTATTACCTTCACGGCCAATATGCTCGTCGTCTATTTCGGCATCAAAGGAGGCATCGAACGATTCTGCAACATCGCCATGCCGGTGTTATTGATCTTCGGGATTCTTCTGGCGATTCGGGTGCTGACGCTATTTGCCCCCGACCCCAGCCATCCCGATTGGACATCGATCAACGGGTTGGGTTTTTTATGGAATCCGGACTTTTCCGCGCTTAAATCCCCCAAAGTCTGGCTGGCGGCGGCGGGGCAGATATTTTTCACGCTGTCGCTGGGGATGGGGGTGATCTTGACCTATGCCAGCTATGTGCGGAAACGGGACGACATTGCGTTATCCGGTTTAACCGCCGCCAGCACCAACGAATTCGCCGAAATCATCCTGGGCGGATCGATTATCATCCCGGCGGCTTTCGTCTTCTTCGGCCCGACGGCGATGGTGGATATCGCCCATTCCGGCGCCTTCAATCTCGGTTTCGTGACCATGCCGGCCATCTTCAGCGAAATCCCGCTCAGCTGGGTGTTCAGTTTCTTGTGGTTCTTCATGCTTTTCCTGGCCGGGATTACCTCATCCATTTCCCTGTCCCAGCCATTGATCGCCTTTTTGGAGGACGAGTTCAAGATGGAACGCCGCAAGGCGGTTCTTCTTCTGGCAGCTACAGTGTTTATTCTCTGCCAACCGGGGATATGGTTTTTGGCCAACGGCGTGGTCGATGATCTCGATTTCTGGGGCGGTAATTTCGTGATTGTGCTGGGGGCGACGGTCGAGATCATTCTGGTCGCCTGGGTGTTTGGCATCGACAAGACCTGGTCGGAGTTGGAGATGGGCGCGAAACTGCGTATCCCTCGTCTCTTCAAGTTCGTTATCAAGTATATCACCCCGGTGTTGCTTCTGGCGATCCTGGGGGCCTGGTTTTTCGAAGACTGGATACCGGTTATCCTGATGAAAAACATGCCCGCCGAGAACATCCCCTATGTTCTGGGCACGAGACTGACGCTGCTGGCGGTCATTATCATCCTCTGCGTGATGGTGCGTATCGCCTGGCAGCGTCGCCGTCGCGAGACCGGACGGGAGGTGTGAGATGAATACAGGCGGATGGATTATTTTGATTTGCATGTGGACGTGCATCATCGGCGTTGGCGCCTTCTGCTTCACCCGGGTGCTGACAGATAAGACGGAACCGGGTGGCGACGATTGATCATACGTATTCGCGGCGCACGGGGATCCGCCACCGGCGGACCGCGTACGAAACGAACATGGTTCACCGGCAGATGTGGACATCTGCCGGGCACATAATGCGCGATTGAATGAGGTTTAAATATGAATTGGAATAAACTGGACCCCCATATCGAACGGTGGTCATAAATATCGGAGATAGTCATTGGAGCGTTCGTTTTATTTGTGACCATATATTTTTCTGTAATGTCAGGCAAAATCGCGAAATCAAGTTATGAATCAGCAATGGAACAAAGGCACCATCAGGTGAAGCCAAATATTGAATTGATGAATACTGTGGCATACTCAACGGGTATTGACCACGTACTTCTTCAATTCCGTAATTCCGGGCTCGGCACAGCACTTGGTTTACGATTAATGATTGGATATGATGATAGCATGGGCTTTAAAGTCGATCATCTGTTTCATCCTATTGGGTCAATCATCGATTCTTCGGGGAACATACTGCCAGAAATAAATGGCGTAGGCAAAGACTGGATTTCTCCTAACGAAGCATTAGAATGCGCCGTTGATAGCCCCCGAGATTATGCGAAATTCCGAACAACTTATGGGTCGGGACGACAAATTGTGTATTCGATATATTTGTCGTATTTTGACGTGGACGGAACAGAATACCTAAAATTATTTAAGAATCTTGGTGCAAGTCGATTGGTAGCCCTGTATGTGAATACTGCTGAAGGGATTCTGGATTCTTTACGTGATATGTCAAAACGCGTTGAACTGGGCACAAGTTTAACCTTGGAATACCCGGGTTTAAGGGATGAATCCGGCTGGTTCAAAATATTTAGAAAGTCAGGACTTGAATTGAAAGACTCTCTAAGATAGGAATAATTCTTGGTGCGGATATTCCGGCCCGTTTTGACGACACCGTTTCGGGCGCGGAAACCGCGCCCCTACGACTATAATTATATTACGATAGTATTGGCTCGGTATCCCGCCTTGGAGGCTTGTACTCCGGCTAGCCAGGTGGGTTTAAGGGAATGATGACTCAGGAGTATCGCTGGGTTGATGTCATAAATATATGGAAACGTCTCCGGGCACATCAATAAACCCACCCGGCGCTCAGGAGATAAATCTCCTTCGCTCTGGGTGGGGCACCATACCACCCTAAAGGATATTTCTGGATGAAGGGCGGGAGACGAACGCGAAGCCTCGCACCGACAATGTGGCAAAGACCATGATTGCCCCGTTGCATATTGATTTCGGGCGAGCACCCGCTCGCCCCTACGGGAGAAACCGCGTTCGGAGCGCATAGGGACGTACGCCGCGCACAACGATAATAATTATATCACGAAATATTACCGGCGAATCATTTCACGATAGTATCGATCGCGAATCATCCGTCGGTTGCATATCAGGCTATTGGTTTGACGCCGATCAAAGCTGGGATCGAACCGCCGTCTTCCTCCGACAGCAGAATCTGGTCTTCATGCAGGCTAAATCCCGCCTCTTTCATGAATTCGCGCCAGACATCCATGGGGAACAACCCGCGATGATGAATATCGGTCTCCATCGTCAGGACGCCCGACCGTCGAATGAGGTAAATATATAACGCCTCATACCAGGTATCGGAAGGATCGGGGTCATAGTAGTTTTCCAAGAGCGTTATTTCGGTATCGCTATGGGAATGAGTGGACGTGCGGGTCCTGGATTGGCGGAAATTGTCCTTGGCGTCCTGAACCTGGGTCACGAAGGCTCCACCGGGGCGAAGATGGCTGAAGGCGGTGCGTATGGCAGCCTTGAGTCCTTCTGGGGTGCGCATGTAGTTGATGGCGTCGAACGCGGTCACGGCGTCGAACAACCGTCCCAGGCGCACCGAGCGCATATCCCCGCAGATATAAGTGATTTCCGGGTTCAGCTCCCGCGCCAGCGTCAACATCTGGTTGCTGATATCCACCCCGGTCACCTCGAACGTTTTCTTGAGGGTAAAATCGTTATGTCCGCCGCCGCAACCGAAGTTGGCGACAGCCGTCACCGGAATTCGGGCGTATTTCCGCACCAGACGGATATATTCCTCGGTCTCCTTCACATAATCATTCGGCGGGCAGATAATCGGCCAGGCCCAGGACAAATCGCCGTACATGCGGCGTTGATCGACGGTCGAAAACGGATGTGGCATCTTTCCCCCAAACGCGAATCCCGGCGTCGCCATGTCGACTTGTGCTCAAAGGCGACCAGCCGGCCACTCGCACTATTCTACGGCCGGTTCACTTTTCTTCACCTTCGGCGCGGTGAAGATACTCCAGAGCTGTCGTCCTAAGCCGCGCCTTGTCTATTCCTTCAACGACATTGGCTTCCAGAAACTTTTCGAAGGCCAGATCGAGCCGTCCCAGATTCAAATCCATGTATGGATTGGCCTCCGGCTTGACCTCTTTTTCAAAACGCACGTCCAGCGAAAACGCCTCGTTTTTCAAGGCGGCTATCTTGTCGAACGCCAGGCTGCGGTAGGTCTCCTCCGGAATATCGGTCAGGCGAACGCGAAGAATCTTATCCTCCGGATTTCGTTCGCGAACCACGCGCTCCAATTCGCCGACGATTTGTTCCGCCGTTTTCCCCCTGGCGGTCACGGCCGGCATATCGACCATGACCCGCGATTTTATTTCATGAAAGCGGATGATCGGCTCCCCGGCCGACAACTCCACCTCGATGAACCCCTTGGCATGTTCGGCTTCCGCCTGCGACAGCCGCTCGGTGGAACCGGAGTAATAGACATTCGGCTCCACCTGCGTGTAGTTATGATAATGCCCCAGGGCGACATAGTCAAACCCCTTGTGGAAATGGGACGAATCGATTTCTTGTTCGGACAGGTCGGCCATTTGGAATTCCTTGATCCCGGCAACCACTCCGTGCAAGACCAAGATGTTGTATCGCGCTTCGGGGTCCGGCGCGACGTTGGCCAATTCCTGTTTGAGAATCTCC
>JAQVRW010000161.1 GCA_028700875.1 Candidatus Zixiibacteriota bacterium
GGAGGAGATAAAACAATGGAAGCGATAGGCAATAATCGGGGTGGGACCGGCGAGACCGAGTCTAAGACAAAGTATATCTTCGTCACCGGCGGCGTGGTCTCCTCGCTGGGTAAGGGCATTTCCGCTGCCTCGCTGGGGCTGCTCTTGAAGAAGCGGGGGCTGTCGGTCAACATGATGAAGCTGGACCCGTACCTGAACGTGGACCCCGGCACGATGAATCCCTTTCAGCACGGCGAGGTGTATGTGCTGGACGATGGCTCCGAGACCGACCTCGACTTGGGCCATTACGAGCGGTTTTTGAACCAATCGATGACCAAGAACAACAACATCACCGCCGGACAGATCTACCATACCATCATCACCCATGAACGGCATGGCGACTATCTCGGCGCCACCGTGCAGGTGATTCCCCATGTCACCGAGGAAATCAAGAATTCGATCAAGAAGCTGGAGACGATCAACGGCAAGGTGGACGTGGTCATCTGCGAGATCGGCGGCACGGTCGGCGATATCGAGTCGCTGCCGTTTTTGGAAGCGATCCGTCAGATGGCGCTGGAGGCGGGCGAACACGACACGATGTTCATCCACCTGACCATGGTGCCGTATATCGACACGGCCGGCGAGGTCAAGACCAAACCGACCCAGCATTCGGTCAAAGCCTTGCGGGAAATCGGAATCCAGCCGCACATGCTTCTCTGCCGCACGGCCAAAAGCTTGGAGGAGCCGATCCGCAAGAAGATCGGCCTGTTCTGCTCCATGTCCAGCCGTAACGTGATCGAGGCGATCGACGCCAGCACGATTTACGAAGTGCCGCTGAACCTCGAACAGCAGGGTTTCTCCGACCTGGTGGTGGAGCGGTTGCAGCTCGATGTTCCGCCGCCCGACATGACCGACTGGGAGGAACTGGTCACGCAGATCAAGAATCCCGCCACGCGGATCAAGATCGCCATCTGCGGCAAGTATGTCCATCTCAAGGATGCCTACAAGTCGATCATTGAGGCGTTCATCCACGCCGGCGCGGAAAACAGCGCCCGGGTGGACCTGGTCTGGGTGTCATCGGAGGATATCAAGCACGGCGGCGCGGCCAAGTTTCTGGGCGATGTCGACGGCCTGCTGATCCCCGGAGGATTCGGCGAGCGGGGAGTGGAAGGCAAGATCGAATCGATCCGGTATGTCCGCGAAAACAAGGTGCCGTTTCTCGGTATATGCCTCGGCATGCAGTGCGCCGTGATCGAATACGCCCGCGATATCTGCGGACTGGAGGACGCTCACAGTTACGAATTCTATCGCGACCTGAAGCACCCGGTCATCCACCTGATGGCCGACCAGGAAAATATCACCGATTTGGGCGGGTCGATGCGGCTGGGGGCTTACCCGGCGATTGTCGATCCCGACAGTACGACCTATAAGGCTTATGGTACGACCGAGATTTCCGAGCGGCATCGGCATCGGTATGAATTCAACAACGCTTATCGCGAGATGTTGACCGCGGCCGGATTGAAACTGGTCGGGATGTCGCCCGACGGCAAGCTGGTGGAGATCATCGAGGTGCCGGATCATCCCTGGTTCGTGGGAGTGCAGTTCCATCCGGAGTTGAAATCCCGTCCGACCCAGGCGCATCCGTTGTTCCGGGAGTTTGTCGCCGCTGCGGTGCGATACAAAAAGCACAAGGCCTCCGACCCGGCGCTGGCGGCCTCCCCCAAAACGGTCGGGTAGTATCTGGTGGCCCGTCAACAGCCCATCTGATGATATTTTGTAGCCCACCCCAGTTCGCCGCAGGCGAACGGCGGGTGGGTTTTCTTTTGGTCATGCTTCATAATCCGACTCCGAATAAAGAATCAGAATCGATGGCATTCTTCTACTGATTCGCGGCCGAAAAACGGCAACCTTTCGTTGGACTATCATGGATGACTTGTGGTTGTGGGGAAATGGGTTCGGCTTGCTATTTTTGATGTTTCCGGTCATTTCGTCATACCAACGTAATACCGTTTCGCGTCGGGTGGCCGTCCAAACTGGTTTGGACGGGTCGGAGGTTAGGCATGATTTGCCGGCAAGCCGCGATCAGAGATCGCGGCCACGCGCCGCGCACAAGTATTCCCGGAACACCCTCAAGCCAAAAGCTTGAGGGTGCCACCCGCTACATAGACGTATAGAATGCGATGGTTTCATCTGATAAAGGGGACGGCTTCGTAATCACCATCAAAGTGGTGTTGATTTTGAGGAAATGGATGTCAAGGCGGGACGGTCGACCTACGAAACCACTATTACCTTGCGTTACTATGCGGCAATAGATATATTGAGTCTATAGGAAATTCCATTCCAGCACGGAACCCTGATATGTATACCGCAGTGAACAACATTCAATTCGATAGTGTGGAGGAGAGCGATTCAATGCGGAGATTTATGACGGCGATATTGACGATTGCGTTGACGGTCGTTGAGGGAACATCAATCGCACAATCGGAATGGCCAGAGGATCGCATTAGTGAAGAGTATGTGGGGCGGATGCCGCCGAACTATAGGAAAGTGGTATTTAGCGAGGATGGCTGCCATATCGCATTCGTCCTCGATCAGGGAAATAGACAGGTAGTAGAGGCGAATGGCGTAGCCGGACGGGTGTATGATGAGATTGGCAATATCGTATTTAGCCCTGACGGAAGGCACTTGGCCTACGTGGGGGTGAATGGCGACAAGTGGGAGGTCGTTGTTGACGGCAAACCAGGGCCGGCGTACGATGGGATCAGCAAGAGTACACCCATATTCAGTCCGGATAGTCGGCATATAGCATACGTAGCAAGGAACGGCAATGAGGCGATTGTCGTAGTCGATGGACAGCCGGGTCTGCAATATGACGGCATAGCCAAAGGAAACCCGAAGTTTAGTGCCGACGGTAAACGCATGGCTTATGCGGCAAAGCAGGGCGAAAAATGGATAGTCGTAGTCGATGGACAACCGAGTCCGCGATATGATGGAATAAATCAGGAGTCGCCGGTTTTCAGCCCTGACGGCAAACGGGTGGCATATGTCGCGGAACATGGCAATAAATGGGTGCTAGTCATGGAAGGGCAAAAGGGTCGGGAATATGACGATGCGGTCAGCTCGCCGGAGTTAAGCCCCGATGGCGCCCGCATTGCATGTATTGCCTGGAATGGTCCGAAAGCCAGGGTCGTTGTGGATGATCAACCGGGACCTGAATATGATGCAATCGCTGCCGGCACCCCCATTTTCAGTCCGGACGGCAAACGCTGGGCGTACGGCGCAAAGACGGGAAGCACGTGGATGGTAAATGTAGACGGCATTGCGGGTCCAGCCTATGACAGCATCGGAAGCAACTCGATGAAATTCAGTCAGGACGGGAAACACATTGCCTGTGTTGCTTGGAAAGGCAATAAAGGAATGGTCGTACTGGACGGCAAACAAGGACTGGCGTACGATGAAATATGCGAAGGCCCTCTCTTTAGTCCGGATGGAAGGCATTTGGCCTACGCCGCTCACAAGGGCAAGAAATGGGTAGTAGTATTGGACGAACAAGCGGGACCGGAATTTGATGGAATAGGGATTGGATCGTTGATATTCAGTCCGGACGGTACGCGGACCGCATACACGGCCATAACAGGTACTCAACAGGTAGCTATCGTTGGGGGGCGTTCAATGCCTGGATTTGACGGTATTTCAGACGGTTCGCTCACGTTTAGTCCAAACGGCCGCCATGTTGCATATGTCGTCACGAAGGGTACGAAGGATATGGTTGTTGTAGATGGCAACCCCGGTCCGACATATGGCATGGTTATGAAGAACAGCCCGACCTTTCGTGATGACGGAACGATGGAATATTTGGCGGTAATGGACGGCAAGATAATCCGCGTTAGGTTTTTGCCATGAATTTTGGTTGTCATATGGAAAGAAGTTGGTGAGCGGATTTAGGAGGGTCATAAATGACTAATGATAACGCATTACGGCGAACGTGGAGCGGCAAGAAAACGTGCGGTAACATTGCCATCATCATCGGCCTGATGCTTGCCGGCCTTTGGGCAATCGGGTTGTTTATTCGAAACGACGCTGTTATCAGATTTCCCATGCAATCAGGTGAGGCTTTGACCATTGACGTAAATATAAAGAGTGTAAATGGCATCATTTCCCCCTGGATGTATTCGGATGCCGGAGAGGATTTTTTCTTTCGTCCGGAAGTGGCGACGAAGAAGGGAGACATCATCCTGTCGACCGGATTGCTTTACAACAATTTGTCCGATGAGCAAAGGGAAAGCAGGTATTTGCAACTCAAACGCGATTTGATGGTCAAAAGATATTACCTCCCAATAGGGGCGGTAGCCTGCCTGTTTTTCGGTGTGCTGATGAGAATTTGGGGAATCAGGAATCAACGGAATTTTGATGCGTTTGAACTCAAGTTGGACGTATAGTCCTAACAAGGCGGTATTTGGCAAGGGGAGATTTCCCATTATTGTGCTCTACTACGCACGATGCGGCAATACCCCCCCCTCCCTGGAAGGAAGATAATGTCTTTTTCAAATCACATGTCTTTTTGGGCCGTTAATCAGAGATTTGATTAACAGGAATCAGCCACCCATATACGCTATTCATGATCTGAAGCGGTTCATATTGACGGGCTATGTGGGGATTAATCATGCAAAATAATTCCATTGAAACCGATTCGCCGGGACCCATCTTTATACCATGTTCGAACAACGGAGACAGCATACTATTGCTGTCCTTTGGTGCTTCAATGGAACCCAATATTACGCTTTCTTTTTCGGAAACCAGAAATAGGTTTCCGCAAAGATCATTTACTTCTGAAGAAGTATTCGTCACTTTCATGACGATCCGCAAGTATTGACTAATGGGCATAATCACCCATTCCTGCGCGGAGATGGTGACGCGAAGATCTCCGAATGAACCGGAGCGAACGGCTTCCTGGATATCTTCATCATAAAAAGTCCTCGGCATACGCGATTCGGAGCCGGAAAATATTCTTAATCCATTTCCGTCATAAGCATAGGAGGTGCTTCTCCATTTATGCCACGGGGAAACCCCGGACCGTTTTTGGTCCAGGAATAACCAAGTGAGACATTCGGTTTCTCCGACCAACCAAAAACCCCTGGTCTTCGCATATACGGGAATGCACGCCCCTTTTTTTTGACAATTTTCCAATACTTTTCCCGTTGAAGGCATTAGGGATTCGGGGGAGCGATACAGGATTCCAATCGGCTCCTGCCGTTGGTGATACGGGGTTGGCCAGACAAAGAAAGCGATGATTAGAATGATTGGGGCCATAATGGCGAGAGCATTAGACTTCATGCGATTCAACATTTTGGACTCCTATAACTGGCAAGAGGCTTGGCGTTTGGGTACATTATCCGACGTATCTAGACCGTTTACGATGTTCATGGTCCAATGTAACTGCACCCCGGATGATTATTCCTGATTTTTCAATATAATGAAATGATGATCCGAAATCAAGGCGCTAACGGCTGCGGGCTTTTTCGTGATCTGCCTGCCACGCAGGCATTATTCCTGCATCATTCCGGCCGGCCATTGGCGGCAGCAGTAGACCGGGCGATTCGACTAAAATCTGTGCAATCTTGTACCAGCAAGGCTACCGATACTTACCTTAGACTACTCGTGGCGGCAGTCTTTCCGAAAGGAGGCCACGCTATGTTGAAAGTCATTCAAGGTCTTGCGCTTATGGCAATCCTCGGCCTGTTGGCCGTCGGTTGCGGGACCGACCACAACCCGGTGGGATCGCCGAGCGGGTCCGGTCTCGGGCAGAATAACCCGCAATCCCCGTCGATGCTGGGAAATCGGGTCTGGAATGATGTCGACAAGGACGGCCTTCAGGATGATACCCTGGTCGAACCGGGCATTGCCGGTGTAAGCGTGTCGTTGTACACCTGCGCCGATGCCAGGGTTTCTACCGTGGTCACCAACACCAAGGGTCTGTATTTCTTCCCGATGCTCCAACCCGGCACCTACTACATCAAGTATACCTTGCCGCAGGGGTATGTCTTTGCTCCCAAAGATGCCGGGCCCGATTCGCTGGACAGCGATGTCGATCCGACAACCGGCAAAACCGATTGTCTCACGCTCGCCATCAGCACGTCCGATCTCACCTGGGATGCCGGGCTGTACCAGGGCCAGGCCGATACTGTGGTCAATGGGACCGTGGGCGGCCGGGTCTGGTTCGACGCCAACCAGGATGGCATCCAGAACGAATCGATGCTTGGCGATGTCGTGGGTTCGCTGGCGGTCGAACTCTTCACCTGCGCCGATTCGCTGGCGGCAACCACCCAGACCGATCCGACAGGGGAGTATGAATTCGTTAATCTCACCCCCGGACAATATTACCTGTTATTCACTCCGCCGGCAGGATACGAATTCTCTCCGAATAACGTGACCAATGACAACCTGGCCAGCGACCCCGATCCGTTGACAGGCAAAACTATCTGTTTTAATGTCGACTCCGCCGGCGTCGACACGACCTGGGATGCCGGGGTATTCCCACGACCGGTCGACACGCTGGTCAATGGAACCGTGGGCGGTCGGGTTTGGTTCGACGCCAACAAGGATGGCATTCAGAACGACACCGCGCAATCGGCTGTGGTCGATTCGTTGCCGGTCAAATTGTTCACCTGCGCCGGAGCGTGGGTGGCGACGGCCCGCACCGGCCTTACCGGCGATTACGAATTCACCGATCTCGTCCCCGGGCAGTACTTCCTGCTGTTCACGCTCCCGACGGGGTACAAGTATTCTCCGAAAGACGCGGCCGATGACAGCCTCGACAGCGACCCCAATGCATGCACAGGCAAGACAGTCTGTTTCCAGGTGGATTCGGCTGAAGTCGAAATGACCTGGGATGCCGGGATATGGAATATAGCGGTGCACGGTTGCACCCATTCCATAGGGTATTGGAAAAACCACGCCATATCCTGCCGACAGAAGGATATCATCCGGGATCTTTTGCCCCTATGGCTTGGCTCTCCCGATGGCGCTG
>JAQVRW010000162.1 GCA_028700875.1 Candidatus Zixiibacteriota bacterium
CTGGTGACCCTGTCCGCAGTGCATAAAATCGTCCAGCTCCTGTTGTCGGAGCGGGTTCCGGTACGCGTTCTGGGAACCATCATGGAAACGGTTTCCGATTTCGCGCCGTCGACCAAGGACCCCGAAGTCCTGGCCGAATACTGCCGCATCGCTCTGCGGCGCCAGTTGTCCGACATGCTCAAGGACGACCAGGGGCGGATTCACTGCTTCACGCTGTCGCCGACGGTTGAACAACTCCTGTCGGATTCGACGCAAAGCACAAAGCAGGGGATCATGCTGATTCTTCCTCCCGAAGTATCGGAAAGACTGATACAGGAGACGAGCCGTCAGGCCGACATCCTTTCAACCGGCGGTCATCACCCCGTGTGCCTGGCTTCGCCCAGCGTCCGCCTGGCTTTCCGGCGGCTGGTCGAAACGGCCCTGCCGCAAATGACTGTCGTCTCCTACAACGAAATACATCGCGATGTGAATTTGATCTCGACCGGAATGGTGGAGTTGAGTTATGATAGTTAAATCGTTCATCTCGGACACGGTGGCGGGCGCGCTCAAACAGGCCCGCACTGAACTGGGCGGCGACGCCGTTATCCTCAAAACCCGCCGGGTTGTCGGAACCAATTCTTCGCCGAAAGGCGCGAAGGTGGAGGTTACCGCCTGCGTCGACCGCGCGACGTCCTCGGACATGCCGGCGGTGGCCGTCAAGGAACCGATCATCGAAGCGCCGGCGAAGTCGATCGAGCCGGATCGTTTTCGCGTCGCCGCGACACCGGCGAAACCGATCGACGAGGATCGCTTTCCTGCGGCCGAAATCGTGCAAAAGCTTGATTTTCTCATCGATGTCTTCCAGGCGCCGTTGCGCAAGAACGCCTTCCCGGGAAACATCGGCCGGCTGTTCACCTGCCTGCTCCATGCCGATTTCCCGGAGGCCGTCGCCTATGATATCACCGAAAGACTCGTCGACCGTTTCCAACCGGGCGACTCTTTCCGCGATATCGCGGCCGTCGCCATCGATCTGATCTGCCGGCAGCTTCCGGAATCGACCCAAAGCAAGCCTTTCGTAGCCGGCCAAAAACTGGCCTTCATCGGTCCCGCCGGAAGCGGCAAGACGTCGCTCTTGGGTCGTCTGGCCGGATACGTCCTCCGGGAATGTCGGGTGCCGGTCGTACTGGCCTCGTTTGACCAGGTCAAGGTAGCCGCCCCCGAGGAGCTGGCGACATATGCCGACATTCTCGACATCGACCATTTCGCGATGCCGCGTCAGGCCGACCGGGCTTTGATCGACCGCCAGGGAAAAGACAAGATCGTCCTTCTGGATACCCCGGCGCTCAACCCGCGCGACCGGGCTGAGATCACCGCCTTCGCGGAAAAGATGACGGCCATCAACCCCGACCGGATCATCGGCGTGTTTCCGGCCACCGCCCGCAGCAGTGACCTCTTCGATACGTTACGGGCCTACCGGTCGCTCAAAATGACCGATCTGGCCGTGACGATGACCGATCAAACCTATCGCTTGGGCGGCATGATCGCGATGTCGATGCACTCCGGATTGCCGCTGTCGATTGTCGGGAACGGCCGCGGCGCCGCCGCCATCAAACTGAATCCCAACTGCCGGCAGATTATCCGCAATTGCCTCGGCGCCGGAGAGGGAGACATCGATGAATAATCGATTATCAGGTATCGGACTGGATGACCGGTCCTTCCGGAAGCCCCGGTTCGTAGCCGTTTCCTCCGGCAAAGGGGGAGTGGGCAAGTCGGTGATCGCCTATAACCTGGCCGACCATCTGTCGGTTGCCGTCAGGGTCCTGTTGGTCGACAGCGATTTCTTCGCCGGGAATCTGCACATCCTGGCCAATATCGTCCCTCAGAACACCCCGCAGAAGACCGATCCCGCGTCCGGCATCGTCTTCAACGCCGTCACGCCGATCCATAAAAACCTGGACCTTCTGACTCTGGGCGACCAAGCCCTGCCGGACATGAAAAACCTGGCCATGTTCCTGAAAAACCTGCGGACCCAGGCCGCCGGGTATGATTTCGTCGTTTTCGACACCGCCACCGGAATTCTGCCCCAAACCACGCTGATTCTCTACAGCGTGGACGAGGTCATTTTGGTGACGACGGCGGAATTGACCTCCATTTCCAACAGCTACGCCCTCTACAAAGTGCTGACCGGGGCCAAAACCCATCCGGCGGTAGCCCTCCTGGTCAATCAGGAGGACCGGCCGGAGGAGCTGGCCTATATCAACGATAAATTCAACAGTATTACCCGTCAGTTCCTCGGCCATACCCCGGGTTGCCTGGGAGGGCTGGGGTACGACCGGGCCATGGTTGACGCCGTGGCCCGCCAGACGGGAATACGCTTTGTCGCCCCGGAAAACAGGCTCACCGCCGCTTTTGCCGCCCTGGCCGGCCGACTGGCCGCTGGGACAAAAGTGGATCAAATAACCCCGGAAACAATAAATAACACCGCCCTTGAGGCCGATATAAGGGAATAGAAGACAAATGATTAGCACAGTCAAAGAAAAACGGCAACAGAAGCGTCTGGTGACGCTTCCGATCACGGATGACGCCGAAATCCAAAAACGGGAAGAGAAGGCGCGACGCGATCTATCGGTACAACGGGATTGGAGTCGGTACCTCAGAGAGCAGGATCCGGACATGCGGAAACGGCTCCTGAATCGATACCTGCCGTTGGTGCGGAACGTCGCCGGCCGTATGGCCATCAACTTCCCCCGCTCGGTGGAATTGTGCGACCTCATCAATACCGGCGTGATCGGTTTGATCGAAGCCTTCCACAATTTCGACCCCGATCGCGGCGTCAAGTTCGAAACCTATGCCGTGCCCCGTATCCGCGGCGCCATTCTGGACGAATTGCGGTCCCTCGACTGGGTGCCGCGTTCCACCCGGGCGCGCGCGCGGGAAATCGAACGGGCGCTTCTGGAATTCGAAAACATGGAAGGTCGTCCGCCTTCGGACACCGAATTGGCGGAGCAGTTGAGCATCACCGTCGAGGAACTGCATTACTCGCTGGAGGATGTATCCAAGACGGCGCTCTTGTCGCTGGATGAGTTGATCTTTCGGGAAGATGACAACCGGCAGGTGCCCCGGGTCGAAACGGTCGAAGACGCCAACGCCAACACCACGCTGAAGAAGCTGGAACGAAGCGAACTGCAGGCGTTTCTCGTGTCCGCCATCGACCGTTTGACGGAGCAGGAGAAGCTGGTTATTGCCTTGTACTATTACGAAGAGCTGACCCTGAAGGAAATCGGCGAAGTCATGAAGATTTCGGAGTCGCGGGTATCGCAGATCCATACGAAGGCGGTCCTGAAACTCCGTGGCATGGTCAGGGAACGATTCGGGCTGAGTTGATGAACCTGTCGGGCTGGCTCGAGGAGAGAAACATGCGTCCCGTGGTTTTGCAGGACAATCTGGCCAAGACCCAGGCGGCTGAACGGATGAATCAAATCCAGAAGGCCCACGGCGAGATGGAACTGCGGCAGGCGGCCGCGGCGCTGAAAGAAAAAGCGGTCAAGGACATGGAGAAAGCCCAGGCCGGCGAAAAGATCGACATGATTGTCATCAGGAAAGAACAGGAGCAGTCGGAACGCGACAGGCACTCCAAGCAAGACAAGAAACAACAATCGGACGATGAAACCGATGATACGCCCGAACATCTGGACCTGACAGCGTGAATTCAGGAAAGGGAGAAAAATGGAATTTTCCTCTGGCATATTGATTGAAAGCGGCCTGAACCTGGCCGGGTATCTGGTGGTGGCCGTGCTGCTCTACATTTTGATCGGCCGCAGAACATCGAAGCAGGCGAAACAGGCAGCGTCACCGGCCAACGCCGTCGCGGCCATGGCCCCGACCGTTACTCTGGCCCCTTCGCCAAAACAACGGCCGGCCGACAATCCGGTCTTCATATCGTTGGCGGCGGGCGCCCCGGCCGCGCCATCGAGCCATGCCGTAAAGGCCATCGCCCCGGACTCCGATGTCGTGGAGCAGATATCGCGGCGGGAAAATCGACGGGCGATCTATCGCGAAGCGCGCCGTCTTCTGGCCCTGGGCAACTCCCGTCGGGAACTCATGGACAAGTTCCCCCTGACCGAGGATGAGATCGAACTTCTATCAGTTGCGGGTAAGGCGTAATCGCCGTCTCCGTGAGGGTGAAAGGATAAATGGATCATGCTGGAATCCCCCTTGTTTCTGACACGCGTTGAATGTCCCGTTTGCGGAACCGTCAACGAATATGAGACCATCCGCGTCGGCGCCTACACCGAGGGTGAACGGGAAACCGATTTCTGCCCGTCGTACATCCGCTGGCGCAACCCCAAGTATCAGAAATATCATTCGCTGTTGTTCTTCGCCGCCACCTGCTCCCAGTGCCTCTACACGCGGGAATTCAACGCCAAGTTCAAGGAATGGAGCAAGGACAACCACTTCCGCGCGTACCGGCTCAAGGTCATCAAGGAAAAACATCTCAATGACCTGAACACCGAGGGAGCCCTGACCAAGATGATCGGCGCGGTCCTGGATCAGGAGCGGTACCCCGATGAAACGGCCGTCCTGAAGCTTTTGCTGGCCATCCACGACGAACTCCTGTACGATCATCCGTCCGATCTCGACCTCGGTCGGTTTTATCTGCGTATCGCCTGGATGTTTCGGCATATGCAGGCGGGGCCGTTGTCCTCGGCGTCGGAATCTGCCGCCGGGAACCATGATGATTTCGAAAAGGCGGTCTCCGACATGGAGATTTGGCTGGCCGGATGGCGGCGGAACCTGGAATATCTCACGGCCGCCGGCGACACGTGTTTTGAATCCGGCGGTATTTCGGCCGAAGTCGAGGCCACGTTACGCGATCGCTTCCGGGTCATTCAGGCGAAGGCCGACGAACTTCATCAGGATGGGGGACGGATCATCTCCGATCTGAGAACGCTGTCCTCCGATATCAGACTGGCCGAAAACCCCGGCGTGGAACCGGACTCCGGCAACGCTTTCCACGACTATCCCGACTTTCAATCGTTTTTGACCCGTCTGACAAGCATCTCGACCGGCATTCCCCGCAACGAATTCGAAGCGAGACGTTTTGCCGCGCGCTATTACAAGAGCGCGTTCGAAACCGGCAAAGAAATCTCTCACGGCAACCAGTCATTGCAGGCGGCCTATCTGATCGCGGAACTGTCACGGCAGATCGGCGATCATGACACCGCACGGCAATATTTCAACACCACGATCAAGATGGGTCAGGAATATATCAACGAGATTCGGGGCGACCGCACCCGCACGGCGCTGGCGCGCAAAATTTTGGAACTGGCTTTGGCCCAGGGAAAGCAGAATCTCGCCCAGGCGAAATAAACGGTATGGGAACGACGCGGATCACAACACTGAATCAATCGATCCAGCTTTGGGAACGGCTGGAACTCGTCGCCGGCGAATCGGGGGCCGAAGGCATATACAGCTGCCGGGTGGCCGATATTTTCCCGGACCGGTTGCTTATCAGCCGTCCCGTCTACGAACACGGCCGCACGCTGTTGTCCGATAACCGCACCGTGGACGTGAATTTTACCCGCGCCGATGCCGCTTATACGTTTGTCGCCCGAATCAGGGAATTGGAGCCGAAATCAGACGATCGGATGTTCCTGCTTGATCTGGGATCGGTCCGACGGCTGCAACGGCGTCGCTTCGTCCGTATCGACAAGTCGGAAGCCTTGTTGTATCGCGTCCTGCCGCGTCCGCTGGCGGTGATGCCGGAGAAAGCCGAAGCAGGTTTGATACCGGCCCGTTCCATCAATCTATCGGCGGGCGGGATGTTAGTCCGCTTGGAGGAACGGGTGGCGCAGTCCGAACGAATGCTGCTGGACATGGCGCCTTGTTCCCTCAAAAATCTCCCGCGGTATCTGGCTGCTGTCTGTCGGCATTGCCGGCTTGATGACGATCAATGGCTAGTGGCGGGAATCGAGTTTCTGCTGGAAGAAGACCTGTTCCGGCATTTCACCATGGCCGAAATCGAGTTGCTTCCGGCCGACGTCAGGCGGTTTGACTTTCATATGCAGAATGCCTTGGTGGCGGAAATATTCGCCGAACAAATTGTGATGCGTCAGAAGGGGCTGTTGTGAAACGCGGTTGCCTGATACAACCGAAGGATGTTTGCCCGGTCGCGGCTTGGAAGGCCGGACGGGGTTTGACGATAGGGAAAAGCAATAATCAAACGACGTCGGAAGCCTCCTCATCGGGGTCGGCCGACCTGTCAAATAAGGGAGTCAGTTATGGCATCAATTAAGACGACCGGCAAGGGATTGCCGTCATCCACGATGGTTGATTTTGAAGTGAAGCCTCCGTTCCGAATCATGGAAGACAATCGGCGCCGGTTTATCCGGATCGATATCGATGAACCGGTCACGTTTTGCATGATCAAGTCGACCGACGGAGCGTTCTGGCCGGATTGCAGCGGGCCCCAGAACAACGGCGAGATTCTGAACATTTCCGCCGGGGGGATCCTGATGTACACCACGGAACCGGTGATGGAACAATCTGTGCTTTTGATGTCGTTGAAGATCGAGGGGTGCGACGCTGTCGATAATATCCTGTGTCTCGTGAAACGGACCGAAATCGATTCCGGAGGATATCTCGTGGGATTGGAGTCGGTCACTCGCGAGCGCCTGACCGATGTCCTCAGCTCTGACGAAATCGATAATCTGCCCCAAAACGCCGCGTCCTTTACGGAACGGTTGCAGACGATGCTGAACCAATACCTTTATGCCCGCAAGCTCGCGGTCGATGGCGGCAATGGGACTCGGCAGTAACGCGATCATCGCCGGTCTGGCCTTGTGCCTTTCGGCCTCGGCCGTCATTGGACAACCGGCCCGTCGCACCATCGGGGTCGTGTGCGAGGAACCCCAGGCTCCGTTGCCTGATTTCTCTCTGGTGACATTGCTGGATCAGAAGCTGGCCGTCTCGAACGGACTCGCCGTCCTTTCTCCGGGAATCAGAACGGA
>JAQVRW010000163.1 GCA_028700875.1 Candidatus Zixiibacteriota bacterium
GGGGCTTGACAACAACGGCCGCTCAATTACATTTGGAGCAGATCGCTCCCGCCATCACGGCGCGCTGGGGCTTGACAACAACGGCCGCTCAAGTACATTAAATCGCAAGCGGTTCAATTTGCCGATTGCGCTGGGGCTTGACAACAACGGCCGCTCAAGTACATTCAGGGGTTGGGGGATTACGAAAAGATATGGGCTGGGGCTTGACAACAACGGCCGCTCAAGTACATTCGACGATGTGCAGCTCCATCACCACGCCGAGCTGGGGCTTGACAACAACGGCCGCTCAAGTACATTATAACCCCTTATATCTGCATAGGGTATAAGGGGTTTGGCCGTTTAAGACCGTCAAAAAAGAAGCAATTGTTCGGGCTTTTTTTCGGTTTTCGCCCGTTTTTTTCCAGAATATACCTCCATTTTCCCGAATTGCTTGTCGGTTACGGCCAGCAGGCGGACCTGGCCATCGGGGGGGAGCTGGGGCCGGAGGCGGTTCCGAAAGGCTTCCGCCTTCTCTTCGCTACTGCAAAATCGGGCGTAGACGGAAAACTGGAGCATGGTGAAGCCCTGCTTGAGAAGGGCATGACGAAAACGAGCGTAGTTGTGCCGATTCTGGGGGGAATCGACAGGCAGATCGAACATCGCAAACAGCCACATGGCCTGGTACCCGGAAAAATCCCGTTTTTGCTTATTTTTCGCCATATTCCGGCAGGATCAATTTTTTTCTTTTGCCGGTATAGACGGCGGCAAGGGTGGCGGCGACCCGAGCGGCGGCGTCGAACAGGGCCGATTTGTCACCGTCGATACGAAAGGGGCGGGACATGAGACCGCCGATCAATTGCGCTTTGGCCTCTTTATCCAGCGCCACATCCGCTCCGCGCGTGCGGATGATCTCTTCGACAAGGGTATCAACGGTCGGACGAAACGGCTCCATGAGGTCATCGGCCAGGCAGAAGGGGTTATAGCGGTTGTGGTGGTGGATCCCAAGAGAAGGATGCAGGCCGGCGGCGGAGAGGCCGCGGGCGACCGCGCCTCGCAGGACAGCGTATCCGTAATTCAACATTCGATTGACAGGATCGTCCCCGCCGGGAATACGATGCATATGTGCCCCGAAGAGGGCCGGCCAATAGCGGCGGGAAGCCTGGGCTTCGATGTTCGAAGGATCGCCGGAGCGGACTTCGAGGGCCATCCGGCGCAGGCCGCAGTCATCGCCCCGCAGGTGGGCCAGGACGGAGGCCTGAGCCAGTATTTTGGCGTTGATGAGCTGTTGCCAAAGTCGTTTTTTTATTGGCTGGGGCGCTTCGGCCTGGGCGACAAACCGTTCGGTCTGGGTGTAATGGCCGGTGAGATTGAGCAACATCCCGACCGGCAGACGTTTCTCGTTGCAGATAATGACAACGCCGCCATTGCCGCAAATCCCGGCCAGGACGGCATGGGTGTAGTGGACGGCGGGATGGGAAACGACGAGCGCGCCGACTTCCTCGAGAGGGACAGACTCCTCCCGGTCATCCAGACGGATGACCATCTGGGTATGCCGGACGGATACCCCCGCCGGTTCCTCGGAAAGATCGATTATCCTCTCATCCATGCCCATTGACGTATATCGGTCGAATGGGCGGTTTGTTAACCGTCGCCTAAACGTCAATCGGCGGCGTTGCGTACCTCGCCAAGAGGTGTTATCCGGAGTTTTCTACAACTTCTCTCCCGCAAAGATTTTGGAGTCGCGTTAAGACCGGAAAAACCCTCATTTTGTTTTATATCGGTTTTACTTCGGGCGCTATTGATGGGGACAAACACAACGACCTTGCTATGCTTCATTTTTGTTATTGTCCTTATTACGAAAAGGCGGCGTGAACCGTCAGTATCGAGTTCCACTACATCCCTATTGGCGAGGGAAAACAGGAATTTGGTATTTGGGCCGTGGTCGCGGTTGATAATGGGTTTGTCGGCGGCGAGGCGGCGATAGGCTTCCAGCATGCTGACGACCTCGGCGTCCCATTTTTTGACCTTGCCGTCATCGTCCAATATCGCAAACAGCTCCATATGGTGATTGTCTTTGGATTGAACATATCGGGCGTTTAGGCCGGAACCGACGGCAAACGTTGACAGATTCATCCTGATCCGCACCCGGTGAATCGGCACACGTCTTCCATTTGGAGTCTCAAGCGCGGGGTGATTGACGGTGTCCTTGAAAGCATCCTTGGGGACGCCGTCCAATTCGGCGAGTTTGTCGGCGACAAATCGCCGGACCATCGGATCGACGATGTTATCGACGTCGGCGGGGCTGAGGTCCTCAATTCGAACACGGGTATGCACGTATTCATTGCCTTTGGCATCCTTCCGGGGTCGGCCATAGAAGGTTTCTTTATGCAATTTTCCCCGGACGCGATTGGAGACGCGGTGGGAGGTGGTGATTCCCTTAATAGCTGTATCGACGTGATCACGGAAGCCGTCCCAGGGAGGGTCGAATTGGGTGAATAACCGGCGGCCGACGGTAGATGCCCGCGCGGCGGCGTCACTGAGGGTTTTTATGGTCCCCGGGACGGTCATGGCGATGGCGACGGCATCGACGGCGTGATGGCGATGATCGTCGCGGGATTTGTCGGGGCCGTCGCCCAGGATTGTGTTCAGTCCCCAGCATGTGCGCAGGAAGGCGGTGGCATGGCCCTGGGCGGCCTGTACGCGCAGTCTGCCGGAATCATCTACCCCCTTGTCATCGATACCGCCATAAAGAAGGCCAAGATATCGTTTGGCCCATTTGGATGCCCATCGGGTATCGTTGAGTTGACGCGTGGTGAAGTCATCGAGCAAAGTCTGGACTTGTTCGGGGAGCATTTTGAAGCGATTCAGCTTTTGGTACTTCAATCTTCCTCGAAAATTCCGAACGCGGTTGAGGATATCATCCCATTTGTCGCTTCCATGATAGGTTTCAAAAGGGGTGCGGTTGCCCTTGATGCGCCGGTTTTCATCGACCCAGCACAGGGTTTTGTTGAGATAGGAATTGTCCAGACACCGTTCGAAGGGGATAATGTGTTCGATGTCAAACTCGGGATTGGGGCCGAAGAGGGCTTCGTGGGATATGGTTTTGCCGGTGTACGGGCAAGTTTTATTGCATTCCTCCCAAAGCAGGAATTTGAGGATATCACGATCGGTGGGATTGGGGATTTCGTACTTGTCGCGGCATTCCTCGGCGGCGCGGGCGCGCTGCGTTTCGTTATCGCGCATTTTTTTCCACGTTTCGTTCCGTTGTTTGGGAGTCTGGCGCAGTTCGCGGGCCAATTCGATCCTAATAAGATCGGGTCTGCCGTAACGGGCGATGATGGAGTTGACAAGATGGCGGAGTTCAGTCAGCGACCGCATGACGATGGGGTTGCGAAGTGAGGGGAGACCGGATTTTCTCTCGACAGGGGGAAGGGCATCCATCGCCGCCGAAGCGACCGAAAATTGTTCGGGGTATTTCTCCTTTATGGCGGTTTGAAGCGGTGTTCCCTTTTGCAATTCAAAGAGGAGTTTCCTGAGCGCATGGCGGGAGAAATTGCAGTAACCCGAATCAAGGCGCAAATTGGAGAAGCGTTCGGCGGATTCTTCATCGAGGCGATAGAAGTTCAGGCCGCGTTTTCTAATGGTTTCATCTTTAACCGTTCGCCTCCAGTCGTTGATGACAGCATTTTTTTCGTCGTCGGTGAAAGCGATCCATCGGTCGGGACCGAAAATCTTCGAAAGGCGCGCAGTAGTGCGATTGCCGGGGATTTTCTTTTCCCCGCCTCGTTCGAGGTTGAATTCGACGTTGCGGAGTTTCAACAGTCTTCGTACGCCGCCGAATGTCACATCTTCCTTGGTTTCGAGATATTCAATAAGGATTCTACGCTGGTCTTCGGTCAGCTTGGCTTCTTCGCCTGTGGCCTGATCAATAATGAGAAGATCGTTTACCCGCTGAAGATATCGGAAACGCTGGGCATTGAGTTCGGCCCACGGCGCGCGCGGTCGGTCGGGTTCTAAGGTACACATCCCGATGAATTTGTTTTGGCTTTTCAAGGGGCGCTGATGAAATATCCCGCGACGTATCTGTTTCCGCAAATCATCCGTCAGCAGAGCGGGATGATGGCGGCGCTGGGTGGTCCAAACAGCGTCAAATTCGCGCTCGTACATCGCGCGGGAAGTATATCGTTGGCGGATACGATCTTTGTGCGGGTCTATTCCGGCGAAATACTCCCCTAGGGTACGGGCATGGACGGCGTCGATCTTGGCCTGCAATTCCGAAATGCCGCCCTTGACCGCGCCTTCTTCTTCATCCTTCTTGGGCGCAGATTGACGGTTGCTGAGAAAACCGCGCCGCTGAGCCAAGTGATAGAGGGCGCGGCCCAGTTTGTATGGCGTTAGTTGTTCATCCAAAGCCCTGGCGCGGAGCCTATAGGGATTTTCGAGCGTTCGATCTAATTCCTGCAGGAATTGGTCACGCCCCTGGGGGGTATCGACATCGCCGGGGGGAAGCAGGCCGGAACGCTGTAGCAACCGGGCCAGATTGCGCATACGCCGGGAGCGGCGTTCCAGACCGCGCCGGATCAGTCTAGCATCGCGGCGATCCTGATTTCGGGATTTCCCCTTACCGTCCGTTTCCAAACTATCCACGCCCGCATCGAAAACCCGTACTCCCGTGGCTTTTAGCGCGTTGTCATCGTTGCCGTTGCCATCCAGTAAAGCCCAACCAATTGAGTTGGGGCCGAGGTCAATGCCGAGAATCGTTTCAGGCACCCGCTTGCCTTTCATAAAATTCTCCTTGACAAAAAACGATTGAATAAATATTGTATATTTGTAATGTACTTGAGCGGCGGTTGTTTGTCAATCCCTAGTAAAGGGACGGGCAACCGTCTCCCAGAGTTTGCTCTACGGAGCACTCGGCGCCCCTCCTGAACGGGCGCCTTTTTTTATTCCAACCGTTTTTGGTCGGGAAGTGGTTTCCGATTGCGCATAAGGGGCAGATGTGGATCCGCCACGGGCGGACCGCCCACAGAATGATGATTATGCGTTTGTGCCAAAGGGTTAACCGGTACGGAGGGACGCTCTTAGATCGCCACGGTCGTCCGCCGCGGCGGGCGACCGTGGCGATGACGCGCAGGGGGTTTCTCAACATGCCGCGAGGAGCGGGGCACCCGGAAAAGCATTACGGGCAGGTCACAATCCACCTTCGGTGAATCAAGACCTGCCCGAACATCAAATACCCACCGTCCGCCTCAGCGGGGCGGGGCACCCGGGCATGAAATTTGGGTTCGGTTTTCCGCCCGAACCCAATTTCTTGCGATGTTCAGGAGACACTCGATTCGCCGAAGGCCCACCCGTGACGGATGCCCCGGCAGGTCAATGTCGAATCGGCGACGGGGGATGGCAGAACGATTCATCTGTACTTGGCGGCGAAATAGGTTAAATTGGAAACAGACGACAACCGGACGGCGGCGAAAATAGGTTCGAACCGCCGGGCGGTCGAGCCGTTTAATAAACGAACAGTCAACCGCGAGAATAGATGTGAAAACGCTGACAAGACTCCTGATCATCGCCACCCTCGTTCTAACGATGTCGGCCCCCGCCTGGGCCGGGATGATTTTGATTCCGATGGATGACACGCAAACCGACCATCTCAAAGCCTACGGCGTGGCGTTCGCCTGCCTGAAAGAAGGCCAAAAAGGGGAATGGCTGCTGAATTATCGGGCCGGGTCGTTCCTGCTTGCCGACAGCGACGCCAATCGCGACCTGTGCCTTCTGCGCGGGGTGGCCTTTCTGCCCGTCGATAACGCGGCGGTGGGCGAGATATACCGCACCATGGAGGGGGAGAACATGGAGCGGGTTAATTTGGAAAAGGCCCCGGCGATCGCGGTCTATGCGCCCCCCAATCGGGAACCGTGGGATGATGCCGTGCGGTTGGCGCTCGAATATGCCGAGATCAAATACGACCTCATCTGGGATACGGAGGTTCTAAATGGCGCGCTGGAAAAATACGACTGGCTGCATTTGCATCACGAGGATTTCACGGGGCAGTACGGCAAGTTCTATGCCTCGTTCCACAACCAGCTCTGGTATCAGCAGGAAGTTGCCACCAACGAAGAGATGGCCAAAAGGTTGGGGTTTGCCAAGGTCTCGGAGATGAAAAAGGCGGTCGCCCGGACGATCAAGGATTATGTCATCCGGGGCGGGTTCTTATTCGCCATGTGTTCGGCGGCGGAGACGATCGATATCGCGCTGGCGGCGCAGAACACCGATATCAATCCGGCGGAATTCGACGGCGATCCGGCCGCGCCCGACTGCCAGCAGAAGCTTGATTTTTCGCAGACGATGGCGTTTACCGATTTTACCGTCTCCCTGGACCCGCTGTTGTATCGTCACTCCAATATTGACACCTATCCCGACCGGATTGAGCGGTTTTTGAATCCGGCCGATGATATCTTTTACCTGTTCGATTTCTCCGACTAGCTGGATCCCGTCCCGACCATGCTGGTGCAATGCCATACCCCGGTGGTGGCCGGCTTCATGGGCCAGACTACGGCGTTTCGCAAATCGCTGCTCAAGAAGTATGTCATCGTGCTGGGGGAACCGCTGGAGTACGATGAAGTCCGCTACGTCCACGGCAACCTGGGCCGGGGAACCTTCACCTTTTTCGCCGGTCACGACCCCGAGGATTACCAGCACATGGTCAACGACCAGCCTACCGAATTGTCGCTGCACAAGAATTCCCCCGGTTATCGCTTGATACTCAACAACGTTCTCTTCCCGGCGGCGCAGCGTAAAGAGCGTAAAACCTGAGCCTTCTTCCGGCGGCCACGCTTTCTGCACCCGCTAATCCCCGACTGGAACCGGGGTTAATACAGTCTACGAAACCAGGAACCTTTCGGGGCCGCTCTTGTTGAAGCTGGTGAGAAACAACTTCTCAAAGGTTCTGTCAGAAACATACGGCGTCATATTCCGACTGAAAGGAATCACAGGGGGTGTG
>JAQVRW010000164.1 GCA_028700875.1 Candidatus Zixiibacteriota bacterium
GACCTCGATTACTGGGTGGACAAGGCCGCAACTGAAAGAGTGGTCCGTGCCGATTACGGACAGTACGACGAAACTGGTCACGGAGATTTCGATGCCGGCGGGTTTTATGGCCGGATCGAACGATGAGGTATTGCTGATGGTCGACATCACATCTGGCCCCGGCCCTTCCGTACCGATGGAGGTCAACGTAAGCGGGACGACTTTCCGGTTCGAAGACGGAAGTCCCCAGATAAACCAGAATTATCTCATCAAAAGGAGCTATTCGGCCTTCGACAAAATCATGGGGCTGGATCTTCGGCAAATGCGGTGGTACCGGGTCATAAGGCTCGCGCCGCAGGTGGTCGATGCCGCGATTATAAAAGACGGGAAGCTGGTCGTGACGGTCCGGATTACCGATCCCCAGTATTCCGGATCCGGTTTTCGGCTATATGGCGACCCAGTCGACTGGCAATCTTTCATTGTCACTATTCCCAGTTTCACACACACGTCGGTGGAAAAGTTCAAGGAGTGGGGTGACCGGCGCATTTACGAGACCTACGGCCTTGAATCCACAGCCTCCCAGTCCTATGTCCTGCGCGACGGCGTCAAATCGGTCGATGATCTTTCGCCCGATATGGGGGGGCAACAGGGCCATTTTCGGATTTATTTGAAAGTGACACGGGCCGACTTTTCCCGCCACTATTTTTAATTGGTTGGAGCCGATAGAGATGAGAGGTCGGCGGTCTCGGAACGGTCCTCGGGCCGGTAATTTTGGTTCAAAGTTCAAATCTTGACAGCCGGTCAAACGTCTCCTATGTTTCCCAGCGGAGACAATGGCATGAGAGCGGTAAAATATATTGCTATCTTTCTTCTGGTGGTCGTACTGGCCAGCGTGGCCTACTTCCGCGCGCTCTATTCTCATCAAGTGCACCCTGAGACCCAACCGGGGATGATGCCCCAGGCTGAAGTCAGTCGTCTCGTCGATTCCTTGCGCCAGTACTATGTGGATTCCATCGGTCTCGCCAACGCGTATGCAGCCTCAGTCCCGAACGATTCGGTGAATGTCGATTCATTGAAGACGGAAATCGCCCGCCTTAATACCGACCTGAGCGAAGCGGAAGGCAAAGTCAAAGAGCTTACCGCCGGTAATACCCGCCAGATGGAAAAACTTATTCGCTCGTTCTACGACCACGAAGTTGCCGCCCTGCCCGCGGACCTTACCTCCTATGAGCGCTCGGTATCGATCAAAGAGATCAAGGGAAAGGCGACGAAATATTTCGGTGTCTCCGCGGAATCTTTGAACCGCATTCTGTCCCGCAAGAAATAGTCCGCATGGGGCGGAAGGTCCCTGGACCACACGGCCTGTCGGTCGGAGGTTGATAGTGACTATCAAGGCTGAATCACGATTCGCCGAAATCGCCGTCGACCATTTACTTATCGAATCATTTTCCAATGAAGCATCGGCCTATCACAAGGACGCCTTGGCTATCAGCCGCGATGGACAATATGATCGGTTTCGCGCCAAGCTGAAATGGCATATCGCCCGATCGCTTTCGCCACGGCAGAAGCAGGTCATAAGTCTCTTTTTGCGGGGCAAAAAGCAACGCGAAATCGCCGCCATTCTGGGAATCAAACAACAGGTCGTGAGTATCTATAAGCGGCGCGCTATCAATAGGTTGAAGGTTTTGTTGAGTGGCTAGGTGTATGTAAATAAACTAAATGGTGGGAAAAAGGTTTTGGCAACACGTACCCGCCATGTTACCAAGCCGAGTTTCACGTACCCCTCACTGGTTCGCGAAACAAAAGCGCTGTGTCAAAGGAGGTGATGTTTCTTACGGATTCCTCCCATTGAGTGACCGCCATGCAGATTTCCACTCAAACCGGGAAAAAGGTACAATGCCCAAGAGAAAAAAGGCAGTGAAGTACGCGCGTAGGGGGGAGAAGGACCTGTGGCATCCGTACGGGTTACAGAATCTGAGAGCGGATAAATTTGTGCATGTGGCGAATCGGATCCTTCGTGGCCGGTTCATCCTGCTCAATCTGAAGTTTAATCCGCCGATCGAAGGTTGAGGGGACGAAGTAGATCATAGCGGGCGATACCTGCGTCCGTGCGAATAAGAGGGGAAACACCCGACTTCCGTAGTCAGTCAGGGGTTGGGTTCGAGGGGTGAGTATTTTTGATATCTGCCCCTCGACGGGGATATAATTTAGTCCATTCCAAAATGGACGGTAGATTCTTTATTCTCGTTTCCATCATTTCCAAGACCATATTTCTGATCCATTGGCTTATGTATTTGTGCCCAATAATGCATTTATTGGTAATGAATTAACGCAATATCATAAAGTGGTGCATTGCCCGGATAAATAATAACGGCCGGATTCTGCCTGCGCAAAACCCGGCCATAGAAAACATAGAGGCAGTTGAGTCTATTCGGTCGCGATCGGTTGAACCGTAACCGGTCCGAACTTTTCCACCTGCGATTTGACCGCGTCTGCTTTTCCCACCAGAACCAACCGGAAGTCGGTCTGCGGGAAATATTTCTTGGCCACTTCCATGACTTGCGGCGGTTTTACCTGTCGCATTTGTTCCTGGAAGTTCTCGTATTGGGTCTTGTCCTCGCCATACAACCAGAGGCTCGCAAAAATGTCGGCAAGGCTTTCATTGGTTTCGAATCCCAACGGATAGAGGCCGTTGCGGTAGTTGATGGCTCCGGTCAGCTCGCTGTCGGGCACCAGTTCGGTCTGCATCCGCTTGGATTCATTCATGATGATATCCACGACCTCGCCCACGGTCTCGTTCTTCGTGAAGGTCGACACAGAGAACACGCCGCCGGGGGAATAGCGGGCCGACGTGCACCGGACATTGTAGGATAAGCCGCGATTGACCCGGATTTCATTGACCAATCGGGAGGTGAACGAACCGCCGAAGATTGTACGCGCCGCCTCCAATGGAATATAATCCGGGTTCTTGCGCGACAGACCCAGGTTTCCGATTCTTATCTGTGTCTGGGTGGCGTCGGATTTGTCCAGCAGAAGGATCTCGGTGCCGGTGACCGGGGTAAAGGCCGGTTCGGAAGCCGCTGTGCCGGCAGAGCCCTTCCACTCCTGAAGGTACTTCTTTGCCCACTGCTCGACCACCTGTGGAGTGATATCACCGCAAACGATCAGGACGGCGTTTTCCGGCGTACAGTGGCGCTTGAAATAGTCGACGACATCATCACGGGTCAGTTTGTTCACCATGGCCATGCTGCCGCTTGGCTCATGGGCATACCGGCTCGCTCCCAATACAGTGGTGTTAAAATAACGGTTGGCCACCATCGCCGGCTGCTCCAGTTCACCCTGAAGCATGGCCACGATACGTGTTTTAATCTTTTCCACTTCTTCCTGGGCGAAGAGGGAATTGGTCATGATGTCGCCCAGGATCTCGAATCCCTTTTCCCCTTGATCGGATAAGAATTCGCCGGAGAAGCCGGCTTTTTCACGATCACAGTAGACGTTGAGCGTGCTGCCGCCCAGGGCGATTTCGGCGACGATCTGTTTGTCGGTGCGGTTCTTGGTGCCGCGCATCAGCATTTCGCTGACCAGGCCGGCCAGGCCGTCCCTGCCGGCGGGATCATAGACCGAACCGGCACGAAAGGTCAGGCGCAGCGAAAAGAGGGGCAGGTTGTGCCGTTCGATGACCTGGATGGTCAACCCGTTACTCAGGCGGACCTCCTGCATGGGCGGAAGGGTGATCTTGGCGTGAACCGCCGTGGTCGTCATCAGGAGAATCAGCGTTAGGCAGATGATAAGCCGTCTCATAGGGCACCTCCTTGGGGAGTGAGAACCGTGGTCGTCGAATTATTGCGGGTGAAGTATTTGGCCGCGGCTTCCTTGACCTGCGCAGACGTCACCGCGCGGATGCCGTCGGGGTACTGGTACATCTTGCGCCAGTCGCCATAGAACGTCTGGTAAAACCCGATCTGATGCGCCGTGCCGTTGTTGGTCGCATACCCTTTGTAAAAGTCGGCGACAAGGGAATTCTTGGCGCGGGTCAGTTCCTCTTCGGTCGGTCCGGAGGCGATGAACGTCGTTAGCACCGAATCCAGAACCTTTTCGACCTGGTCATTGCCGACTCCGGGAACGGCGGCGACATAATAATAAAACAGGGACGGGTCTATCCGCAGTTCGAAAGCAGCGTAGGCATATTGAGCGATCTGCAGGTCATTGACCAGGGTCTGGTTCAAACGGGATGATTCGCCGCTGCCCAGAATCATGGCGATGATTTCCATGACGAAGCGGTCGGGGCTGTCCTTGTCCCCCACGTGATAACCGCGCATGAAATGACCGAACTGGGCTTCCTTGATGATTTCCGAACGGCGCGGTCCCAACTGCTCCGGTTCGTCCTGGACGACCTTGGCCGGCGGCGGGCCGCTGGGGATATCCTTGAAGGCCTTGGTGAGTGTGTCCATGGCCTTGGCGGCGTCCACGTCCCCAACGATTACCACCGTGGCATTATTGGGGGCGTAATAGGTCTTGAAATAGTTGACACAATCCTCGCGGGTGATGCTATGAAGGTCCGCCATCCAGCCGATGACCGGCCAGTTATATGGATGGGCCTTGAAGGCGGTCGAAAACAGCTCCTCGTAGATCAACCCGCTGTTGTCGTTGTCGGTGGAGACCAGGCGTTCTTCCCTGATGACGCCCAATTCCGAGGTCACCATCTTCGGATCGAATGCCAGACTGGCCATACGGTCAGATTCCAGATCGACAATCAGATCCAAAATGCTGGACGTGAAATCCTGAAAGTAGGCGGTTACGTCCGAGGACGTATAGGCATTGGAGTACCCGCCGTTGGATTCCAGCATGAGGTCAAACATCTTGGGGCCGTATTTCTTGGCGCCGTTGAACATCATATGTTCGTGTACGTGGCTGATGCCGGTGATGCCGGGACGCTCGTTGCGGGCGCCGACTTTGAAAAACGTGTAATAGGTCGCCACGGGCGCAGCGTGATTTTCCAGGATCAGGATTTTCAGACCGTTTTGCAGCTGAAACTCCTTGACGTCATGAGTAAACTCGGCGGCGTTTACGCCGACGCCGAAAAGCACCAGCGCCGCCACGATCATAAGCTTCATTCGCAGTCTCAAGCCGGATCCTCCTTGGGTTATTGTCGGTTGAGGCATATAATTTCTCGTACGCGCGCCCAAAAGTCAAGTTGCGGCGAAAATCATTGACGGAACGGGGGAATTTTTGTATGTAGTCCTCAATCTCGGCCTGAAGGCCGGCGGCGGCCGGGAATCGGCCCCGAAAGGTAGTCGGAAACCCGTCGCCCCGAAAGAGGTATAAGGGACAATGATGAAAAATTGGATGGTTCAAATAATCGTTCTCCTGGCGGTTTCCACCTTCGCCGGCGTAGTCCTCAACGCTGTTCGTCCTGACGGAATTTCCGTGGTCGGAAACTGGCCGTCGCGTACCAGCGGGGATACGGCCGCGATCGTGCCCCCGTCGGCTATCGAGGGCGATCCACCGTTTATTACCCTGGATGACGCCGTCGCCAAATACCAGACCCCAGAGGTCATTTTTGTCGACGCCCGCAGCCCTGAGGATTTCGCCTACGGCCATATCGTGCGGGCGGTCAACATTCCTTATGATTACCTCGATGACAATTGGATGGGTGTCATCGATTCGCTCGACCTTCAAAAGGAGTATGTCATCTATTGCAGCGGGGGGGAATGCGAGGCTTCGCTATTCCTGGGACGGCTATTGAAGGATAAGGGATTCGGACGGCTGTGGGTCTTTTACGGAGGCTGGCAGGAGTGGTTGGACAACCGGTTGCCGGTTACCACGCCGGAAACCTCGGGCGGGGAGAGCGGATCGTGAAAAAGTTCCTTTCCAACGATTATCTCACCATGCTTTGCCGGTTGTTCATCGGCGGGTTGTTCATTTATTCCGCTTTGGACAAGATCGTCCATCCGGAACAATTCGCCCGGATCGTCTATAATTACCACCTGGTGCCGTCAGTGCTGATTAACCTTTTTGCACTGGCCTTCCCGATGACCGAATTCATCGGCGGGGTTTGTCTTATCTTCGGTCTCTTCTATACCGGAACCCGCAATTACTTCGGTCTATTGATGATTGTTTTTATCTTCGCGATCGGAATAAACGTGATTCGCGGAGTCGATTTGGAATGCGGTTGTTTTACGGTCAGTTCCAAAGCCAAGAGCGCGGGAATCGGTTTGATCGTGCGCGACCTGGCGTTATTTATCCCCGGAATCCTTCTCTTTTTCTCGAAAAGTCGCCGGTGGATGCTCGACAACCTGATTTTCCGGACGGGCCGCTAATCCATAATCCGGGGCGTTATCAGAATCATCAGATCGGTCGTTGTTACCTCTTTTGTATTGTGTTTGAAAAGCGCTCCGATGATCGGAATCGATCCCAGGAAAAAGACGCTCTCTTCCGTGTTGATCGATGATTCCTTGATCAATCCCCCCAGAACCAGCGTTTCGTTGCTCTTGACCGTGACGTTGGTGATGACGGAGCGTTCCGACGTGATCGGCTTCTGATTGTCGGCCGGGCCGCTGTATCCGATGATTTCGGACACGATGGGATTGACTTTCAAGGTAATCGTAGAATCATCGTTGACCCGCGGCGTCACCTTCAGGGAAATGCCCACCCGTTCATCCTGGAAGGTAACGATATCCTGGATGACCGCGCCTTCGGAAAAGCGGTTGATCGTCTGAATCGGGATAACTGTTTCGACCTCAATGGAGGCGGTTTCATCCTCGATGGTCGTCAGCCGGGGATTGGACAGCAGTTTGGAATTGTTCCGTCGGGCCAGGAAATCCAGGACGATGTCCAATTGACCGACCGATAAATACCCCAACTGCCAACTGCCGTTTTCCAATGGCATGACCGCCGCCAGATCGCCGGTGGTGGTCTCGTCATCAGAACTCGTCCCCGGCGATTGAACGCCATTGATGGCGGCCGATATCGACTTGGGCCAGTTAATG
>JAQVRW010000165.1 GCA_028700875.1 Candidatus Zixiibacteriota bacterium
TTGGAAAAGCGAAACGATGTTACCCGTCAGCGTCTGGCGCAGCTCGAAGCGGCCTGGATGACGGCATCGTCTTTGGGCAGCGTGGAAGCGGCCATTATCTATGATGAACTCGGTTTGGGGCCGACCAAGCCGTCGCAGAATTTTACCGTTCAGCTGGCGCCGCCGGCGCCGGCGGTCCCGGAGAAACCGGATGGGCCATATGCCGGATTGGCCAAGGCCTTGGGCAAGTTGAGACAGAATATGCCGATGGTTGAGCCGGCGCAGGTGGAAGCGCAACCGTTGTTCGAATCCAAATGAAACCATTGCATTCAAAAATTCGGATCGGTCTGTGTTTCATCGCCCTGGTGATGATCTTCGCGTTGTTCTTCACCCGGTTGTTGTTCCTGCAAGTCGTCAAGGGCGAAGAACTCCGGAAAATCGCGGAGCATCAGTACAAGGAACTGATCGAACTGCCGGCCGCCCGTGGGGAGATATTCGACTGCAAGGGGAACAAGGTCGCCATCAACGTCACCTTCCCCTCGCTGTTCGCGTACCCGCTTACGGCCGAAGACGCCGATTCCGCCTATGACTGCCTGGCCGGTATTCTGCATAAATCACCCGCGGCGCTCCGGCGGGAATTCAACCTGGAGCCGAAACGGTTCCGCTGGATTAAACGGAAACTGGCGCCCGAGGAGATGGCCCGGTACAACGAGAAGATGCGTCAGCAGGGACTATTTATTCGCGAGGAACCCACCCGTTGTTATCCGTTCGGCGAAGTCGGCCGCAGTATCCTTGGATTCGTCGATATCGACAACGTCGGCCGCTCTGGCATCGAGATGGAAATGAACGGCCGTCTGGTGGGGACGCCCGGCCGATCGATGATTCAAAAGAACGGCAAAGGGGCCGTCTATCGGATCAAGGAAGTCCCGGTGAAAGAAGCCGTATCGGGCACCTCGATCGTGCTGACCATCGACTGGGACAAGCAGCAAATCGTCGAGCGGGAACTGGCGGCGGCGGTCGAGCAATACAAGGCCAAAGGGGGGATGGCGGTTTTTGTCGATTTGCGCGATGGTTCCATTCTGGCGGCGGCCGACTGTTTCCCCAGTGAAGACGGCGACCCATCGCTCAAGCCGATGAAACTGGAATCGGTCGCGGGGATATTCGAGCCCGGTTCGGTGTTCAAACTGGTCACCGCGGCGGCCGCGCTGGCTGAAAAGAAAGTGAATCCGGAAGACCTATATTTCGCCGAAAACGGTACCTGGGTCATGGGAAAACACCGGATGCGGGACGATCACGGCCTCGGTTGGACGACGTTCCGCGAGGGATTCGAAAAATCTTCCAACATCATCATGGGCAAAATCGCCAACGAGATCACCGGCGACAAGGTGCTGGCCATGGCCAAGCGGTTCGGGTTTGGCCGCAAGACCCGATGCGGCCTCAACAGCGAGAGCAAGGGCATATTGCCGCAGGCGGGGCATTGGTCGGAGTATACCACCGCCGCGTTCGCCATCGGTCACGGCGTGTCGGTGACGGCCTTGCAGATGGCGCAGGCTTTCGCCGTGATCGGCTCAGGCGGGTATCTGAATCAGCCGTACCTGATCAGGGGATTTCTCGATTCCGACGAACAGGTCGTCGAAAGGCATGTCAGCCAACCGACCCGAATCATCGACGACAATACTGCCGACATCCTGGCCGATTTCATGCGCGGCGTCGTGATGCGCGGCACGGCCAAGAACCTCCTGCCGCTGCCGTTTGCCATCGCCGGCAAGACAGGCACCGCCCAAAAGCCGAATTTTTCGACCGGCGGCTATTATCAGGACAAGTTCATGGGCTCGTTCGGGGGATATTTCCCGGCCGATTCCCCGCTCGTGGCCGGGATCGTGGTTCTGGATGAACCGGAACCGATCCATTACGGCGGCTATACCGCCGGCCCGGCCTTTAAAAATATCGCCATGAAATTCGCCGCTCTGGACCGATACAATCTGCCCCCCATGCCCGATTCCTCCAAGGACGAAAATCCTGATGGACCGGAGGAAGCCGATTCCAACGTGGTGCGAGTGCTTTTGGCCGACGTGACCGGCCGTACTCGTGACGGGGCTGAATATGAGCTGGCCCGGTTGGGTTTGAAAGTCGAATTCTCCGGCTCCGGCGACCGGGTGTTGTGTACCCAGCCGGCTGCGGATGCCCGCGTACCGGAGGCATCGACCGTGCGTTGCATCATGGGCCGCGACGCCAAAATGGAATTTCCCGCCCCCGACCTGGCCGGATTGACCATGCGGGAGGCGGTGCGAATCTTGAACCGATATGGATTGGCCTTTACCAGTGAAGGCGCGGGACGGATTGTCCTACAGATGCCCGAGGCGGGCACGCTGATGACCGCCGCGGAAAAGATGAATCTGATTTTTGCGCGAGACATAGGACGTGATTCTCTTGCTCAAGGAACTGGCAAAGACAGTACCGGGGTCCTGGCTCATCGGCGATGAGGGACGACAGGTTTCCGGTATTGAATATGATTCTCGCCTGATAACGCCCGGTGCGGCGTTTGTCGCCGTTCAGGGGTACGCCCAGGACGGCAACCGGTTCATCGATGATGCGATCGGCCGAGGGGCTTCGGCGATCGTGACCGAGAAACAGTCGGATCGGTCGATTCCCCAGTTGATCGTCGGCGACGCCAGATCCGCCCTGGCCGATCTGGCCGCGCGATTCTACCCGGACGAAGGCGCGCCGCTCAAGAAATATGCGGTCACCGGGACCAACGGCAAGACGACCTCCTGTTTCCTGTTGAAAAATATTCTGGACACGGCCGGATTCAAGGCCGGGTTGATATCATCGTTGGTGAATGACGACGGGGCAACGCGGGCGACGGCCGCGCGGACGACGCCCGAATCGCTGGAGATTTTCCGCCTGCTGCAAGCCATGCGGCGGAACGGTTGTAAGTGCGCGGTAATGGAGACATCCTCGCACGCCCTGATATTGCATCGGGTCAAAAACGTGACGGTGGATGTGGCCCTGTTCACCAACCTGACCCGCGATCATCTCGATTTTCATCGCGACATGGACGATTACCTCGAGGCCAAGGCCAGGCTTTTGGACAAGGTGGCCGGGGACGACAAATACGCGGTGATCAATCTGGACAGCCCGGAGTTCCGCACGTTTCTGACCCGCGCGGCCGGCCGCATCATGACGTATGCGCTGGAAGACCGCACGGCCGATGTCCACGCCGAAAAATTTGAATTTTCCCCTCTGGGAACGCAGGTAACGATGGTCACTCCGGCCGGAACCCGAACGGTCGTCCTGCCGCTTCCCGGTCGGTTCAATCTCTACAACGCGCTAGGTGCAACGGCGGCGGCTTTGGCCGGCGGTATCGGGCTCGATGCCATCATGACCGGTTTGGAACATTCGACCGTGGTGCCGGGACGCTTGGAACGGGTGGCCGTAAATGCGCCGTTCACGGTCTATATCGATTTTGCCCATACCCCCGATGCCTTGCAACGGACCATCGAGACGTTACGGGAGCTTGGACAGGGGCGGGTCACGGCGTTATTCGGATGCGGCGGCGACCGCGACCGGGGCAAACGGCCCCTGATGGGACAGACGGTCACCGCTTTGGCTGACTACTCCGTGCTGACATCCGATAATCCCCGCTCGGAAGACCCCGCCGCGATTATCGATGATGTCAAGCCGGGATTAAAAATCGGCGCGCCGGTGGCGGTGATCGTGGACCGCCGCGAGGCGATCAGGCACCTCCTGCAGAGGGCGCGGCCGGGGGATATGCTTATTATCGCCGGTAAAGGCGACGAAAGTTATCAAGAAATAAAAGGCGTCAAATATCCGTGGTCGGACCGCGAAGTGGTCCGCGAGGAACTGCATTACCTGGGATTCGGCGATTAGGTGAAAACGGTGAGTCCGGAAATAGTGCAAAAGGTACTGGAGTCGGAGATGGTGACCGGCGGGCAGGGTCTGCCCTCAGGTTTCATCGGGTTGTCGATAGATACCCGCACCATCCTGCCGGGCGAAATTTTCTTCGCCATCCCCGGGACCACGCACGACGGTCATGACTTTGTCGCCGCCGCCTTCAAACGCGGGGCCTCGGCGGCGGTCATCAATCGGTCGCAGAGAGAACGTTTCGCCGAAAACCCGCCCGGCCTGCTTATCGTGGTGGACGACACTCACAAGGCTCTGCTGGATATGGCCCGGTATCTTCGCCGGACCAGTGATGCTTCCTTCGCCGGCATCACCGGCTCCAATGGCAAGACCACGACCAAAGAGATGCTGTACGCCATCATGTCGGTGCGGCGCCGCGTTTACCGTTCCCCCGGCAACCTGAACAACCTGTTCGGGGCGCCGATCGCCTTGGGCCGGATGCCGGAGAACGTGCAATATGCCATCTTCGAGATGGGCATATCGTATCCGGGCGAGATGACGCGGTTGGCGGAGATCATCCAGCCCGGTATCGCAGTCATGACCAATATCGGTCCGGCGCATCTGGAGTCGCTGGGGACCATCGACAATATCGTCAGGGCCAAATTCGAACTGATCGATCATCTTCCCGCCGGGGCGACCGTGGTGCTCAACAACGACGACGCCCACATCATGGCCGAGGCCCGCCGTCGCGGACTCGCCTTTGTCGGCTTCGGAGTCGACAACGATTGCCCGTTCCGCGCGAGAGACATCCGGATTACCCTCGACCGAAGGATAAGCTTCAGCATCTCCGGCCAACTGATCGAACTGCCGGTGCTGGGGCGGGCCAATATTTACAACGCCTTGGCGGCGGTCGCGGCCGCCTCGGTGTGGGGCGTGTCGCCGGAAGATTGGGCCGCCGGTCTGGCCTCGTTCGAGGCCGTGGACATGCGCCTGACGTTGGAACATTATCGCGGCCTGGATTTGTTAATCGACTGTTACAACGCCAATCCGGAGTCGGTCAAGGAAGCGTTGCGGACGCTGCAAAGCTTTACCGTCAAGGGACGAAAGATCGCGGTGCTGGGCGATATGCTGGAGCTGGGGGAGATGTCGGATGCGCTGCACGTCGAAATCGGCCGGGTGGCCGCCGGCAGCGGCATCAATTATCTGTTGTGCCTCGGTCCACATTCCGCGGCTACGGTCGACGGCGCCCGCGCCGCCGGGATGTCGGCCGACACGATCCGGCACTATACGACGCATCAGGGACTATTGACCGCGCTGGTCGGCCTGGTGAGGCCGGGGGATATGATATTGTTCAAGGGATCGCGCAGCATGGAACTCGAGAGAATCACCATCGGTCTGAAAGGGACGGCCTTCGCCGGCAACTGAGATGCTGTACTATTTGTTTCTATGGCTGACCAAGTATATCTCGGGACTGAACCTGTTCCGGTATATCACCACGCGGGCGGCGGCCGCGGCGGTGACGGCATTGGTTATTTCCGTTATTTTCGGACCATACTTCCTCAGGCTCCTGCATCGTTTCCAGGTCAAGGAAAAGATTCGCGAAGAAGGCCCGCAGACGCATAAGGCAAAAGAAGGCACGCCCACGATGGGCGGCATCATGATCCTGTTTTCCATCCTGGTGCCGACTCTGTTGTGGGCCGATCTCGCCAACCGGTTCATTCTGTTGATTTTGCTGGTGACGGTCTGGATGGGGGCGATCGGCTTCATGGACGATTTCCTGAAGGCGAAAAAGCATCAACCGCGCGGGCTGGTGGCCCGCAAGAAACTGGCCGGGCAGATTATCTGCGGGTTGGTTTTCGGATTGTTGTTGTGCTATTTCCCGCCCAGCGGAGTGTTCTCCACCGAGACCGGCATCCCGTTCTTCAAGAACTACATTCTCAAGCTCGGCATCCTGTACGTCCCCTGGATTATTCTGGTCATCACGTCATTTTCCAATGCGGTCAATCTCTCCGACGGTTTGGATGGGCTGGCTATCGGTTTGTCGGCGTTTTGCTTTTTCGCCGTTGCCGCGTTGGCTTATGTATCCGGCCGAGCCGATTTTTCGAGCTATTTCGCGATCGAGTATCTGCCGGGATCGGGGGAACTGACCGTCTATTGCGCGGCGGTGATCGGGTCGGCGCTGGGCTTCCTCTGGTTCAATGCCCATCCCGCCCAGGTGTTCATGGGGGACACCGGGGCATTGGCGTTGGGCGGAGTATTGGGAGCGATCGCTATCCTGGTGAAAAAGGAATTGTTGCTGGTCATCGTCGGCGGCGTGTTCGTCGCCGAAGCATTGTCGGTTGTCCTGCAGGTAGCCTTCTTCCGCCTGCGGGGCAAGCGGATTTTCCGCATGGCCCCGTTGCATCATCATTTTGAACTGGGCGGATGGGCGGAATCGAAAGTGGTGGTCAGGTTTTGGATTGTCGGCGCCATTTGCGCGCTGTTAACCCTAAGCACGTTGAAGATACGATGAATAGAGTGGATCGCATACAGGGACGGCGGGTCGGCATTGTCGGTATGGCCCGCTCGGGCGTCGCGGCGGCGGAACTGGTCAGCCAGTTGGGGGGACGGGCATTCGTGTCCGATGTTCTCCCGCGGCGCGATCTGGAGGAGCCGGTGACTCAGTTGGAGAGACTCGGCGTCCCCTTCGAATGCGGCGGACATACCAACCGCCTGCTGGAATCCGACTATCTGATCATTTCGCCGGGGGTTCCGGGCACGACCGAGATCATCCGTAAGGCGGCCGACGCCGGGATTCCGATCTTTTCGGAAATCGAACTGGCCTATTGGGTCTGTCGCGGACGGATTCTGGCCGTCACCGGTTCGAACGGCAAAACCACGACGACCGCTCTCCTGGGCGAGATCTGCAAAGCCTCGGGAGCGCCGACCGTGGTGGCCGGGAATATCGGCATCCCCTTCGCCGGTGTCGCCCGTCAGGTGCCCGAGGACGGGCTGGCCGTGCTGGAGGTCTCTTCGTTCCAGTTGGAACGGATCGAGCAGTTCGCGCCGCACGTCGGGATTCTGCTCAACCTGACTCCGGATCATCTCGACCGCTACGAATCGTTCGAAAGCTATTGC
>JAQVRW010000166.1 GCA_028700875.1 Candidatus Zixiibacteriota bacterium
GGGCAATCCCTCCACGGCCCACACGAAAAAGTATATCAGCCAGAAGCTGGAACAGCCCCGCTGGCTGATTAACTCCGTCAATCAGCGACGCAACACCATGGTCAAGGTCATGCAGGCGATCGTCGAGGAGCAGCGGGAGTTTTTCGATAAGGGGGTCGAATATCTGCGGCCGCTGATCATGGAGGATATCGCCCGCAAGGTGAACATGAACGTGGCCACCGTGTCGCGGGTATCCAACGGCAAGTACGTCCAAACCCCGCTCGGGGTGTACGAGATAAAATATTTCTTCAATACCGGCATTGCCCGCAGCGACGGCGGCGAAACCTCCAAACGGCATGTCAAAAGCCGGATCGAGGAGTTGATCCGGGCCGAGAACCCGGAGAAGCCGTTGTCGGATCAGGAAATCTATAAGATTCTTCAGGACGAGGGTATCAAAATGGCCCGTCGAACCGTAACCAAGTATAGGGAGGAGGCCAAAGTCCTCCCGGCCCGGTTCCGGCGGCGGTCCAAATAATGCTGGTTATGGCGAATTTATTGCTTGGCATGACGGCATCTAAAGGGGGTATAATAGAATAGATATATGCAGCCTGGAAACTACCAACGTTTCACGATCATAGGTTGAGGAAAGGCTCTACATGGATAGGAACCTGGCCCTGGAACTCGTCAGGGTGACTGAAGCGGCCGCCCTAAGCTGCGCCCAATGGATGGGAAAGGGAGATGCCAATGGCGCGGATGCGGCGGCGGTGGAGGCGATGCGGCGGGCCTTTGACAATATTCGTTTCGACGGCACCGTAGTAATCGGGGAGGGGGAGCGGGATGAAGCGCCGATGTTGTTTATCGGGGAAAAAGTCGGCGCGGGGGGTAATCCCGAAGTCGATATCGCCCTGGATCCGCTGGAATGCACCAACTCGGTCGCCTACGGCCGTCCCAATGCGCTGGCCGTGGTGGCATTGGCTCCCAAGGGATGTTTTCTTCACGCTCCGGACACCTACATGGAAAAGATCGCCGTCGGCGCCAAGGCCGCCGACGCCATCGACCTGAACAAACCGATCGAGAAAAACGTCCACGATGTGGCCGATGCGCTCGGCATGCACGTGGAAAGACTGACCGTGGTCATTTTGGAACGCGACCGGCACAAAGAATTGATCACCAAAGTCCGGTCCACCGGGGCCCGGATTCATCTCATTCCCGACGGCGACGTCGCGGCGGCTATCGCTACGGCCTTGCCTGAGACCGGCATCGACCTGCTGGTGGGCACCGGCGGCGCTCCCGAGGGGGTGCTGGCGGCCGCGGCCCTGCAGTGTGTCGGCGGGGCGATGCAGGGACGATTGAAATTCCGCAACGACGATGAAATTCGACGTGCCCGCGAAATGGGCATTACCGATCTGGACAAGATTCTGTCATTGGACGATCTGGCCAGGGGGAACCAGATCATGTTCTGCGCCACCGGGGTCACCTCCGGTGATATGCTCAAAGGAGTGCGCTTTTTCGGCGGGGGTGCCTGGACGCATTCTCTGGTCATGCGCGCCAAGACCGGCACTATCCGCTATATCGAAACTCAACACTTCTTCGACCGCAAGCCTATTTACTGATGCTCTACGGCCGAAAGAAATAGGAGGTCACGATGAAAACCAGAATTTCCGCCCGCCATTTCGACCTTACTCCGGAATTGAAAGACCTCGCGGAAGAGAATTTTGCCTCCCTGGAACGATATTATAACAATATAATCTCGGTGCATCTCATCCTCGACGTGGAAAAGCACCGCAAGATGGCCGAGACTCAAATAAAGGTCTATGGACAGACCATCAGCTCGACCGAGGAGTCGGGCGACATGTACGCGTCGATCGAAGCGGTCTTCGACAAGGCCCGCGAACAGTTGAAGAAGTATAAGGGAAAACTCAGAGACAAAGATCCCAAGCGGATCGCCTCGATCGCATCGAAAGCCACCAAGCCGGAAACCGACCCCGATGCGGTCGATTTCTAAGGGAGAGGGAGCTTGCCGGAAATAACCGTCGCTAAAGCCTTCCAGGAACGGAAGGACTACCTGATGTTGACCCTCCTCAACTCCGAGGAGGGTCTCAAAAAGAAAATCGACAGCGCCGAAATCCATCGTCCGGGGCTGGCCCTCGGCGGATTTTTGGAACGGTTTCCCTATCGCCGCACGCAGGTGCTGGGGGAGACCGAGATGGCCTACATCTCCAGCCTGCCCAAAGAACGGCTGGTCGAGGTTCTCGAGGGGATGTTTTCTTTCGACATGCCCTGGATTTTGATCTCCAAGGGAATCGCCCCGCCGCAAGAGCTTCTGGCCATGGCCGACCGCAAGAAGACGGCGGTTTTCTCCTCGAGGCTGTCCACCAGCGATCTGATCGGGCGGCTGTCGGTCTTTCTGGACAACTATTTCGCTCCCAGCATCACGGTCCACGGGACGCTGGTCGACGTGTACGGCGTCGGCCTGCTGTACACCGGCAAGTCCGGGGTTGGCAAGTCCGAATGCGCGCTGGACCTGATCGAACGGGGGCATCGGCTGGTGGCCGACGACGTCATCAAGATCACCCGCAAATCCTCCAGCTTCATCGTCGGCCAGTCCTCGGAGCTGCTGGGCCAGCATATGGAGGTCCGCGGCATCGGCATTATCGATATCGAGGCCCTCTTCGGCATCCGCGCCATCCGCATCCAGAAGCGGATCGAGGTGGAGGTGCGGTTGCAATACTGGGAGGAAACGGCCCATTACGAACGACTGGGGATCGAGGACAAATATACGACCATCCTGGGGGTGGAAATCCCGCTGGTGACGATCCCGGTCTCGCCGGGCAAGAACATCACGGTGATATCGGAAGTGATCGCCATGAACCATATGCTCAAGGTGTACGGCGAGAACTCGGCTCAGGATTTGTCGCGCCGGTTGACGGAGCGATTGGCCCGTTCGGGCAACATCCAGGACTACATCGAATCCGACTACGAGTAAGCGCGGAAGATTTCGTGCCCGGCCGATGTCCACATCGGCCGGGGTCGGGATCCGAAGGGGCAGATGTGGACATCTGCCGCCCACAATTCCAGACCGCGCCGAGTAAATCACCATCATTCTTCTAGTGATTCGCTGGCGAAAAAACGCGATTCTTCGTTGGAATAGCATGGATGTCATGCAGTTGCCGGGAAATGGGTTTGCCGTGTTACTTTTGATATTTTTGCCCATTTGGTCACATTGATGAGATACTATTTTTGCATTCACCCCGACCCGCTTTCCCTTCGGGAGAAGAGCAGTGGTTGAGGGATATTGGCAGATACATACATAGACCTGGCTGGACGAAACGGACACAATCGGCTCATGGTTGACTATTTCATACCCGCCGCAAGCGGCGGGGCACCAGACAAAGGACAAAAACGATATCGTTCTTCTACTGATTTGCGGCCGAAAAACCGCAAAAATTCCCTGCAAGCGCATGAGGCGGATGGAATTGCCGAGAAATGGTTTCGATTTGTTATTTTTGATGTTTTTGGTCAATTGGTTATACCAACGTAATACTTTCGACCGTCGCTTCTCAGGCAGAATCACTTGAACCCACCCGTCGTCCGCCTTCGGCGGACTGTGGGTGGGCTACAGGTTTCATCTGAAGACAGGCCGCTACCCAGACGTATAGAATGCGATGGTTTCATCTGATGAAGGGGGCGGCCTCGTAATCACCATCAAAGTGGTGTTGAATTTAGAGGTAGGGAATCAAAAGCGGGACCCCACCCCGCAGTAGCGGGATGGGCCACCGGCGGCTGGAAGAGGCGCAGGCCGGGCAGGATAAATAAAAAGCTTTTCACGGCGGACATGGGTACCCCAGTCTTCAGGCGGGGGAGGGTCATCATGCATTCAGGGAATTGCAATTTCTCAGATACAATCACTTGAACCCACCCGTCGCCCGCCTTCGGCGGGGCTGTGGGTGGGCTACAATATCATCGGAAATTGATGGGCGGCCGCGCCAACCGACGGGCGATGACGCTTTTCGCGGCGGACGAGGACGTCCGACCGCGCACACAAGGACGGACCGGGAAACCCGGCCCCTACAACTTGTCTACACAGACGCTTTTCGTGGCGGACGGGGACGTCCGACCGCGCGTGAGGGTAATACACCCCCAAGCCAAAAGCTTGGGGGTGCCACCCGAAATGCGAGCCGTCCGTGGGGCACCCCGTGACTGTGCTTTTCGTGGCGGATTGGGGGCGGGGGGGCGTATATTATCCCTATGTCGCTTTGGGAACTGTTTTTCATGGCGTTTGGGGTGGGGCTGTCGGGGGCGATGATGCCGGGGCCGCTTTTGACTGTCGATATAGCCGAGGCCACCCGCAAAGGGTTCTGGACCGGGCCGATTCTTATCGGCGGGCATGCCATCGCCGAACTGGTGGTGGTGGTCGCGCTGGCGGTCGGGTTGTCGGAACTGCTGGCGTCCAAGACGGCGTTTACCGTCATAGGCGTGGTAGGCGGGGCGGCGCTGGTGGTCATGGGCGGGATGATGCTGTATGATATCATCCGCGGGCGGCTGTCGTTCGACCCCAACCAGCCGGGAGCCAAATCCGGCCTGCTGATCGGCAAGGGAATCACCACCTCGCTGTCCAATCCGTACTGGTTCGTCTGGTGGGCGACTATCGGATCGGCGTTTCTGACCAAGTCACTGGCCCATGGCCCGGCCGGGCCGGTGGTGTTCTATGTTGGGCATATCATGTCCGATCTGGTCTGGTACAGTTTCGTATCTTTTATGATCGCTATCGGCAAGAAACTTCTGGTCGGCAAGCCGTATTATATTTTGATATCTCTTTGCGCGCTGTTTCTGCTGTATCTGGGAGTGAAATTCATCGTCGATGCCGTATAGGAAGCGCGGTCATGATTGCACATCGTCCGACAAATCGTCGTCCCGTTATTGTCAACGTCCCGGCAGATGTGGATCCGCCACAGGCGGACCGGGCACAGGAGGTTTTATCCCAACACAAGCGGCGGGGCACCCCGATGCTGGCTGTGGTGCCGTTAATTGCCATCGTTGCCTTCGCTTCCATTGCCGTTGCATCGGATAATAAAGGCGCCTTTCCATCTATCGGCGGGAAATTCAAATCCAAAGCGATGGCGATTGCGGTCCATGATGCCGTTATCGATTATGGCCGCGCCATTCAGGTGGTGCTCGAAGACGGACAACTCTATCGCCGCCCGGAAGGACGATCATTCGATTTCTTCTTTATCGGTAACGGCCGAGTGGATTTGATGGATAGTACCGGCATGGAAAACAGCTGGTATGACCGTTTTCATAACGCCAAAAGTGTCCCGTTCGGGTCGGCCTACATCTGCGGCCGCAATATTCCGGCTTTGCTGCAACTCGATTCGACCCCATGGGCCGAAGGGAAAATCACAGCGCCGTATTGGCAGAAACTGCAATTTTTACTGGATGCCCCGGATAAATATTATGGCGTCAGCCTGCCGGGGGAACTGGGTCTCTGGTCCGACCGGGAGCCAATGCCGCTGCCGGTCTGGATGGACCTCGAAATCAGTCCCGAAGAGCAGATTACCATCATGCTCTCGCCGGAGATCACCGAACAGCTTCAGATATATTTTCTCGACAAGAAATTCGATGCTCCGTATCTGCTCGGCGGGTACAGTCTCGATAAAACCATCTTTTCCCGCCCGGTCGAGCTTGATTCGACGCAGATAGCGGTGCGGCTGAAAGAATCGGGGGGGATAGAGGCGGCGGCGACATTGTTTCTCGAAGCCGACAGCGACCGTCGGGGAGTCATGTTCAACTTGCCGTTTCTGTTCACGGTCGATTCGGTGCGGGATGACTTGGGCCATCGTCTTGACTTCATCAAAAAACTCCGGCGCAGCAACCTCTATATCTCCCGGGCCGAGGGTCAGGACGCCCTGCCGGAGCGTATGACCGTGTTCTATCGCGGCAAGTTCGCCGCCGGGCGGGGAGGGGCGGACTATCCGGTCAATATGACCAGTTGGTTCCCGGCGCTGCCGCGACGCGCTCTCGGCGGATACACCATCACGTACACTCTCCACAAGGCGCTGGCGTTGATTTCGGTCGGGAAGAAAATCGATGAGCGGATCGAACGCGACCAGCGAATCGTCACCTACCGCGCCGACAACGATGTCTCCTATGTCAGTTTCGCCGCCGGGGTCTATGACACGCTGAAAGATTCGGTCAAGGGAATACCCCTGACGCTGTATATCCGCAAAGAAGACAACCAGGGGGTGTTCAACCGAAGCATCCCGCGCGCGGTCATGAATGATATAAAGGAATCGTTCGCCTTCTTCTATGACCGTTTCGGGCCGCCGCTGGCGACACAATTGGAGATTGTCGATCAGCCGCTTTTCTCCGGGCAAAGCAGTCCGGGATTGATTCATCTGTCGAGCGTCTCATTCGAAACCGAGAAAGACCAGGCGCGTTTCCGCGCCCATGAGGTGGCGCATCAATGGTGGGGCCATACCGTGACGCCCCGGACGTTCCGCGACATGTGGCTGTCCGAGGGGCTGGCCGAGTATTCGGCGGCGCTGTACCTGCTGGAACAGAAGAAAGACACGACCGCCTGGCGCGAACTGGTCGACAATTGGCGACGGCTTATTATTCAGGAAGGGAAGATCGCGGGCAGTTATTCGCGCGGGTATCGCGCCGGGCCGATCATCATGGGGGTGCGGTTCCTGCAGTCGTATTCGCCGGGAGACTATGTCGCGTTGGTCTATGCCAAGGCGGCGTACATGCTGCAGATGCTGCGGTTCGAGATCGACGGCCCCGCGTATCGCACCGATTTTTCCAGCGCCGTGCTGGCCGATTACCTTCGCGCCAACCGAGGCGGTCAGGCCGGAAGCGTCGATTTTATCAACGCCGCGCGCCATTACCTCGGGCCCAGGCGCACGCAACCGTTTTTCGACCAATGGCTCT
>JAQVRW010000167.1 GCA_028700875.1 Candidatus Zixiibacteriota bacterium
ATCGCGCCGGTTCCCGGAGGCGATTCGCTCTGGCTGGCCGACCGGCTCGGTCTGACGCTCTTTTTAGCTTCATCTCAAAAAGGCGACGGCTTGATATTGGACAATTATACGCGTCTGGGGGAATTGGCGCGGGATATTCCGGTTCAACGGGTGGCGGTCGATTCCGGCCAGGTCTGGGCGGGAACCGATAACGGCTTGGCGGTGGCGTCCCGGCGGGATGTGCGGCTCCTTAAGGCGCCCTCGGGTTGGCAGACGTTTTTCCCCAGTCAGATCGTAACCACGCTTCGGTCCGATACGATCACCGGCATGGCCATGGTCCGTGATACTCTTTATCTCGGCACCGCCCAGGGGGTGTACCGTTTCGAGCAGAGTGTGGAACCGGCCATGACGTATTTGTACACCTATGGAAACCCGCGAGTATATAATCTTTCACTGACCGGCGACACGGTCATGGCGCATACCGTCCGGGGCAGTTATTATCTGGATCAAGGACAATTTATCGGCCTGCCGACGGCAGGGATGCCGATTTCGAACACGACCGCCGGGGTGTACGATCCCCAGGGAGTCTTCTGGAACGGCAATCTCGTGGAGGGAATATATTACCTGGATGGTCAGACATTGTTTCGGTTTGATGCCGGCGGGATGCCGGGGAACCGCTGTCTGGGGATCGCCTCGGCTCAGGGGAAAATCTGGGGCGGGTTCAGCGGAGATGGTTTGGCGTATTATGAAAACGGGCGATGGACCAAGGTCAACTCGGTTACCGGCGATGTGCGAGGGATGGCCGCCGGGCCGTTGGGTGAGCTGTGGGTCGGCACATGGGGCGCCGGGGTGTACCGTATCCTGGGGGATAGCATAGCCCATTTTGACACGACCAACTCCGCATTATCGGGGGTCTCCGAGGGATTGGCCTATGTGGTGGTGACCGATTTCGTTTCCTCCGGCGATGCCGTCTGGATGAACAATTACCGAGGGGTAAATGGTGAAGTCGTCGCGGTCAACCCGTATCAGACGGACCAATGGCAGGCTTACCAGTTTATCGGCGGCTCCTATGCGGAGCAAATTTCGACGATCACGGCCGGTCAGGGTGGAGTATATGCCGGTTCGGAGAACAACGGTATCTATGCGATCGGTTACTCCGGAACTCCGTTTTACACCGGTGATGATTATCGCTGGACGTTCACCTCGTCTTCATCGGGTATCGGCTCCGACGTCATCCGTCGCCTGCGGGTGGATCGGTTCGACACGCTCTGGGTCGGAACGGCTTTCGGGCTGTCATACCAGGCGCTGGGAGAAATCTATTTCACCAACCTCTCGTTGCCCGAGGGTTTCGGCCCGGAGGTGACGGCGTTCGATTTTGACGGTCAGGGGTCGCTCTATGCCGGATCGGCCCAGGGATTGATCGTCCGGGATATCGCCACCGGCGCATTCACCTACCTGACCAGCAAGAATTCCGGGTTGGTCGATGATGATATCAAGGATATCCATTTCGATCACAGCGATAACTCGGTCTGGATCGCCACGTCCGGCGGTGTGTCGCGGTTACAGATGCCGTATGCCCTGGCTTCGCCCGATATTGAGCAGGTCCTGGCCTATCCGAATCCGTTCGTCATCCAAGACGGCGCCGAGACGGTGCGATTTAACTTTGCCCAAACGGCGACGATCAGGATCTATACATTGGCCGGGGAACTGGTGCGGGAAATTCCCGTGACCGGCTCCTGGGACGGCCGCAATGCCCAGGGGGAGGTAGTCGCCTCCGGGGTCTATATATTCACCCTCACCGACCCCGAAGGGAAGGTCGGCCGGGGGAAAATCTTTCTTGTGCGAAAGTAAATGGATGTCCGAGTCATAGAGCGCCCGGCGGTGGACCTGCCGGCATGGGATGCGCTTGTCCAATATCGGTCGTTTTTTCAAACGGTCGCCTGGGCCGATGTCTGCGCGGCCGGCATGGGACGGCAGGCACGGGCCGTGTTTCTCTGCGCTTTCGAAGACGGCGTGTTGAAGGCGGGTCTGCCGGCGATTACCACCCGTCGATTCGGGTTGAAGTCGTTTTTCTCCATGCCGTATGGCACCTATGGCGGGGCCGTTTATGACCCCGGCGTCGACGATGAATTCAAGCGTCGATTCTGCGGTAGTTTGACGACGACGCTCGATACCGGCCGTTTCTGGTACATAGACATCACGGACTATTTCGATTCGTTGCGGCTATGGTCCGATTGCCCCCTGATTCGCACGCGGTATGAAACGCATATCATCGAATTGCAGGACGGCGTCGAATTCATGCCATCCGACAAAGGCACGGCCGGCGATATCCGCGCCGGAGAAAAGCGGGGTGGGAGGATAGTGACCATCGATTCCGGCCGACTCAATGATTTCTTTCGCCTGTATCGCCTGACCGAGAAACGCCACGGGCGCACCCGCCTCCGCTATTCACGGGAGTTTTTCAAAGCCATTCTCGATCATCTGGGGAGGATCGACCGGCTGTACTGGACCGGGTTCGAAGCGGAAGGAACCCTGATCGGTTCGCAGATTAATTTTGTCTATGGCGACACCTTGTTTTACTGGCAGGCCGTTTCCGATTACGACAAACGGTGGTACAAGCCGAACCAGGCTCTTCTGTATGATGCCATACTCCACGCGGGGGAAAAAGGACTCCGACAGGTCAACCTGGGCGGCTCTCCCCAGGATGCAGTCGGTCTGCGGAAATTCAAGGAACAATGGGGAGGGCAGCCGATGGCCTACGACATGTACTCGTATCGGTCGCGCCTGCACCGATTGATAAGGCGATAGATGATGCCCAAACTGTTGGTCATGGCCGATGCCCGGGCGGTGCACACCGAACGATGGTGCCGCTATTTCGAGGAAGCGGGATTCGAAACCGCGCTGTTTTCGCTGGAGCGATGCACCATCCAGCTGCCGCGCCATCTGTTCATGGGCAAACGCACGACCGGTTTGGGGGTGGCCGATTATTTTTTGGCCCGCAAGCGCCTGCAGGCGGTAGTCAAGGAATTCCAGCCCGATATCATCAACCCCCATTACATCATCTCGTATGCCTGGCTGGCCTGGCTGGCCCGCCTGCGGCCGGTGATAGCAACCGCCTGGGGCAGTGACCTGTTATTGATGCCGCAACGGTCGTTTCTTCATCGCCGGCGCATCCGCAATGCCCTGCGATGGGCGGATTTTTGCACGGTCGATAATAAAAATCTGCATAACGTCGCCGCCCAGTATATGCCGCCGGAGAAGATCATCCGGGTCATCATGGGCGTCGAACGTCGCCTTCTGGAGAAGATGGTCAAGACCGATTATACCGAAACCGGCCCGCTTCGGATCGTCGCCCCCCGGGGGTTAGGCCGGGTCTACGATCCGTTCACGATCGTCGAGGCGTGCCGTCTGATAGGCGACCGAATCGACTATCATCTGGATTTGTTCGGTAACGGCAAAGACCTGGCGCTGCTGGAAGAAGCATTCCGGAAACGGTCGCTGGGGGCCAGGATTTCGCTACGGCCGTTTTTGCCGCATGATGATTTCGCCTTGAGTCTGAAAGAGTACGATATCTATCTGGCGGCGTCGCGCTCCGATTCCACGTCGGTGGCGTTGTTGGAGGGGATGGCTTCGGGATTATTCCCGGTCGTGTCCGACATCCCCGGCAACCACGAATGGATCACGCCGGGCGAGAACGGGCTGCTGTTTGCGCCCGGATCGCCGTTGCCTCTGGCCGAAGCGATAGCCGATGCCGCGCGGCGGCGGGTCGAGTTCCGACAAGTCGCGGCGGTCAATCGGGAACGAATCATGAAAGAGGCGATCTGGGAAGACAATATGGATCGGTTTCGCGACCTCATGCTGACGTTGGTGCGATAATGGCCGGAACGGTGTTGGTCATCGTGTATTATTTCCCGCCGCTCGGCATGGGCGGGGTGCAGCGGATGGCCAAGCTGATCAAGTATCTTCCGGAGTCCGGGTATGATGTCCTGGTGATGACGGTCAAGACGGTTCGTTACCCCGCGTATGATGAAACGTTGCTGGCGGAGCTTCCGGGCGAAGTTCGCATTTTTCGTTCCGGGTCGTACGACGCCGCCCGGGCGGCGCATCTGCTCCGCCTGCCCATAGGGTCCGGTCCGGTGGCCTCGATGGCCCGGAGACGAGAGTTGTTCTGGCCCGATTCCAAGATCGGCTGGAAAGGCCCGGCCCTGCGGCTGGCCCGAAAGATCATGAGTCGTCACCCGGTCGATGTCATCCTGACGTCGTCGCCGCCGATCACCGGACATCTCATCGGGCGCGAATTGAAGCGGCAATTCGGCCTGCCCTGGGTGGCGGATTTCCGCGATATCTGGGAGATGCGGCCGCCGGAGAAACGATATGCCGATCCCCGAATGGTCCAGAAGTCAAATGCCCTCTTGGAGGAAATCGGGCAAACCGCCGATGCGATTACGGCGGTCAGCGATTCCGTCGGGCAGCGCGTCTCGCGTCAAGCTCAGGCCATCATGGGGGGATACGATCCGGCCGATTTTGTCGGGCTCCCGGCGGCTGAACCGGAAAAGACATTCACTCTGACGCACATGGGGACAATAAACGATATGGCGCCGATGGAGCCGTTTTTTGCGGCGGCGCAGATCGTGGCGGCGCGGAACAGCGCCTTCGGCGAGAGCATACGATTCAATTTCATCGGGGAAGTGGATGCCGTTCAAATCAGGCATCAGGCTGCCGCCTATGGCTTGGCCGATCGGATTCATCTGGCCGGGTATTTGTCTCATGCGGCGGCGTTGGGGGAGGCGTCACATGCAGCGGCGCTGTTGATCAGCGTGCCCGATGGATACCCGGAAACTCTGCCGGGAAAGATATTCGATTGTCTATCGCTGCCGGCGCCGCTTCTGGCTTCGGTGCCGTCACGCGGAGAACCAGACAAGTTGATCGCCTCCTGCCATGGCGGGATGTCGGCTGGACCGGGTTACCACAAGATTCTGGCGGACAAGATGGAGTTGTTGTTCAAAGACCATCTGGAGGGGAAACGCTGGGCCAAGAACGACCTGACCGGCTATTCGCGTCCCGGTATGGCCGCCCGATTCGCGCAACTCTTCGACAAGGTGCGCGGTCATGGATAAGACGCCGGTATCGGCCATCGTGATTTCATACAATGGCCTTCGGTTTATCGCCGACTGCCTGACAACACTAAAAACCGATCTCGGTGATCGTCCCCATGAAATAATCATCGTCGACAATCATTCCACCGACGGCGCTTTGGAATATATCGAGCAGCATCATCCCGACGTTATCCTGATTAAGAATGACCGGAATCTTGGGTTCGCCAGGGCGGTCAATCAAGGGATCGAGGCGGCCCGTCATGACTATCTCTGGATATTGAATCAGGATATCCGCATCCGCGCCGGGTGCCTCGATGCTCTGATGGTCTGCGCGGCGAAACTGCCCCGTCCGGGAGTGATCGGCCCGATGTTTGTCGGATTCGATGGCCGCTTGCAGTTCTCCTGCCGTCGGTTTCCCCGGTACCATCATCTTCTTTTCGAACTGCTCGGCCTGGCCTATCTGTTCCCCCGGTCGCGTCTGTTCAACGGCTGGAAAATGGGAGATTTCGACCATACGGTTTCCGCCACGGTGGAGCAACCGATGGGGGCGGCCATGCTGATATCGCGTTCGGCTATTTCGGACATCGGACTGATGGACGAATCATTCGGCATCTTTTTCAACGACGTGGACTATTGCCGCCGCCTGCAGGAAGCCGGATATGTCAATTATTATTGCGTCGGCGGGGTGATCGAGCATTATGTGGGGGGATCGGTTTCGCGACGGAAGGCCGGAATGATCTGGCTGTCGCATATCAGCATGTACCGCTATCTGAAAAAATGGGAAAATCGCCGTCAGGGAAGCAGGCTGGTCAGGCTGCTGTGGGCGCCGTTGCCGTATTTGGCCGGGCTGTTATTGATTCTCGCCGCGATACCGCGATCGATATTCCACTATTACCGGTCGTCTATTTGACCAGGGCCATCGTTTTTGTCATCACCCCTTCGTCAGACCGCAGGCAGTAGATATACATCCCGCTGGAAACCGGCTCGCCATTTCGGTCCTGGCCGTCCCAGACCACATCGTGCTGTCCGGCCGGAAGATTTTCCTCGACCGGGGTCGCGACCAACTGTCCGAGAATATTGTAAATCTCCAGGCTGACTTCTCCCATCCGGGCCAGCGAAAATCGGATCGTCGTGGCCGGGTTGAAAGGATTGGGGAAGTTTTGCTGCAAGTCGAACTTGGTCGGCAATGGGTTATCGTCATCGTCGGCATCGGCGATGATCGACGGGACGGCCTCGGTCGCGGCCGCGACGACCCCGGGAATGAAAACCGTCATCCGGATATTATCGGTGTTTCCCTCGGGCAGGGCGAAAACGGCGACGCCGTTATCACCGGTGACGGCGGTCCAATAGGTCGTACCATCGGCATCGGCCACGACCGTTTGTCCGGCCAAGGGAGAGCCGTTGAGAGTGACGGTGCATTCCAATGGATGGTGCGGATCATAGGTTTCCGCGGCAGAGAGAGCGACTTGCTGCGGGACGCCGGTATATAACCGCAGGGACGGGTCGCCGAAATAATTCTGGCCGTAGATTTGATCGCGGTAATACGGGTAATCCTGCCATGATCCGGCCATGGCCTGCACCGGATATCCGTCGGCATCGCTGAATAGATGCTGATAGAATGAGGACATGAGCTTGTGGCTCGACGACACCCATCCCCAGCGGGTGAAAGCGATGACGCCGATCGCGCCGGCGGAATCGAGATTCAGAAGCTCCTCCGTCACCGACGGCACGGTCATGCCATAGAGCGTTTCCAGATCATAGGCCGCCTGATCGCAGGCGACGGAATAATAGAATCCGGTCTTGTTGTTGCGGGCCAGATTTTCGAACCCG
>JAQVRW010000168.1 GCA_028700875.1 Candidatus Zixiibacteriota bacterium
GGGGAGTGGCGGCCGAGGAAGTAATACAAAAACGGTCGTCGGTCCAGACGGGGAGAAGCGACAGCACGGCGTCAACCCGCAAACGCCTCTACGTTCCTCCGGGAGTGAATACGGAATCGGATCTTGGAAAGTCGATCGTTGTGCGGGGAGAAACGCGCCGGGAGGACACATCATCCGCAAGCGCACAGAGTGCGCCATCGGAGTTGGAAAAGAAAGCCGGCCAACTGAAGGCGCAAGCTGTCGAGGAGTTGGGTAAGCTGGGATACAACAACGCCATCGTTCCGGCTGGGAAGCCATCGGTGGTACATAGAACAACGACGCTGCAATCACAGTATAAGGCCGCGCTGGCTTACTACAAGCCGATGTCTGGCTTGACAAGCGGTTTTGCCGCGAAACCGAAGGGGAGTGACTCCACGGCGGCGGTGCGGTTCGTCTACGGTCGCGCCAATGGTATGCGGGAATCGAGCGATTTCGACGATCAAACCGTCAAGCTGTATCTAACTGCCCGGTCCGGGTATGACCTGTACCGATTGACCGGCGAGAAGTCGTATTATGATCGAGCGGTGTCGGCGAGGGATTCATTGATGCGGTTTCTCGACCGATATGCCGGGGATCTCGAGAAGGGCCAAACCGCGAAAGCGTATCGCGAGGAACTGCGGCAACTGAGTTTCCAGGAGTAATCATATCGGGGGCGGGGGGAGATGAGCCTGTTCGGAAAAGAAGACAAGGCCGTCGAAGACGAATACCGTCGCCAACGCCTGCAAATGGTCCAGCGTCAACTGGCCGGGCGCGACGTCCGCGATCCGGCGGTGCTTGACGCCATGCGGCGTGTTCCCCGTCATCTGTTTGTCCCGCCCGAATGCCGTCACGAAGCCTACGATGATTATCCTCTCGCGATCGGGTACGGTCAGACCATCTCCCAGCCGTATATCGTCGCCTCCATGACCGAGTTTTTGCTGCCCGACAAAAGCAAGCGCGTGTTCGAGATCGGAACCGGGTCCGGATACCAAACGGCCGTGCTGGCGGAACTTTTCGGGCAGGTCGTGACGGTAGAGATCGTTCCGGAACTATCGGAGCGCGCGCAGGGGATTTTGCGGGGATTGGGATACGCCAATATCGTGTTCCACGTCGGCGATGGCCTGACGGTTCCGGCCGAGTCGGAAAAGTTCGAAGCAATCATCGCGACGGCCGCCCCGGAGATCGCGCCGGAGGAACTGAGCGATCGTCTTTTACCGGGAGGGCGGCTGATTCTCCCCGTCGGGAAAACCACTCAATATCTCCAACTGGTGACCCGCGACGCCGCCGGCAAGATTCATTATGAAACGTTGTACGCGGTCCGTTTTGTTCCCTGGCAGCGGCAATAATCGGTCATCCTCTCGAAAATGGAAACCTTCGTCGGCGATCTCTCGTACCATTAACTGAGACGTGATGATTGCCAAAGGAGGACGATATGAGCGACATCCGGCGGTTGTATTTATCGCAGACCAACAAGGTGATCGCGGGAGTCTGCGGGGGAATCGGTGAGTACCTCGGGATCGACCCCGTTTTTATCCGCATCATCACGGTGCTTCTGGCGCTGTTCAACGGCGTCGGTCTGATCGGATATCTTATCGCATGGGTAGCCATGCCCAAGCGGCCGATCGAAGCCGAGACCGAAACCGCACCGGTCCAGAAGTTCGACAATTCATCGTGGAACCGTTATCTGCCGGGGGCGATTCTGATTCTGGTGGGAGTTTATTTTCTGCTGGATATGCACTTTTGGTGGTGGCACATGGAACGGTACTGGCCGCTGCTGTTGATCATCGCCGGCGCGCTGTTAATAGTCCATTTCTTCCACAAGAACAACAGCCACAAGGAGGGCGTCAATGAATCCAGCCAGATTTAGGTGGGGAGTGCTGTTCATCCTGGCCGGTGTGCTTTTGCTGTTGAACAACATGGATCGGTTGGATTGGTGGGTCTGGGCCGACATTCTCAACCTCTGGCCGTTGCTGTTGATCGCGATCGGCGTGGAAAAGATATTTACCCGCACCAAGGCCGAGTTCGTGGCCTATTTGTCGTCGCTGGCGTTGGCGGGAGTGATCGTCTGGGTGGCGTTCAGCGGCGCGAACGCCTATGGTACCAGCGATCGGGATTCGGAAAAGGCGTCTGATTCGAAGATCAATACCCTGGTCAGCCGGATCGAGATGAAGAAAAACAACCTGCATCTCGGGGGAACAACCGGCCGCGCCTATACGGCCCGCTACGGCAACCGGTATCGCGCGCCGGAAGTGGATTATACGGTCGACGGAACCACCGGGAAGCTGACCATCACCGACCGTCAGCGGTGGCGGTGGATACAGATCGGCCATCGGTTATCCAATGCTCTGGATATCGATCTGACCGAATCGGTGCCGATCCGTTTGACCTGCGAGGGGGAAACGGCCGATATGCGGCTCGATTGCCGCGATTTGATGCTGGAAGAACTGACCGTATCGTCCGAGAGCGGCAGAGTCGGGATTACGCTGGGCCGCACCGTCGATCGGACCAAAGTGTCGCTGAAAGGGGAGGACGCCGATTTTCGTCTGACGTTGCCCGACAATTGTGCGCTTCGGGTGGAGGGCGGAAACGCCGATATCGCCCGGTTCCTGAACCGGATAGGATTGATCGGATCAGGTTCGACATTTACGGTGGAAGGGTATGATACGCTATCCCCCAAGATCGATCTCGATCTGTCACCGGATATTTCGCAATTGACGATTGACTATTTCTAATGTCTCGAGATAGATGGTTCAGGACCCCCGGTCATGGCGGCCGGGGGTTTTTTTATGTATATTGGCGGCGACAAAGGAGGTCGGATGAAACAGGCGGCGGCAACGGTAATTATCGCGGCGGGGCTGATGATCATAGTCCTCGGGTGCGGACGGAAGGCGGAATCCACGCTGGAGCGGGTCGAACGAACCAAGATTCTGCGGGTGGGGACCGATGCCACCTACCCGCCCTTCGAGACGATCAACACCGCCACTGGCCGGCCCGAGGGGTTCGACATCGACTTGATCACCTCTGTTTGCGACCGCTTGGGATGGAAACCGGAATTCATCGTGACGCCGTTCGACGGCATCGTTCCGGGGCTGACCGGAGAAAAGTACGACCTCATTATTTCCTCCTTCACCATGACGCCGGGACGGGCCGGGGCGGTTCGCTTTTCCGACCCATATTATGACGCCGGGCAGTCGATCGCCGTCCCGCTGGACAACATGACGATCAAAGCCCTGGGCGATCTGAGCGGGAAGAAAATCGGGGTTCAGTTGGGAACGACGGGGGAACGGTTGGCCGGAACGCTGGCGGGGGTCGACGTTATTTCCTTCGAGAATATCGGGTCGGCCTTCATCGATATGGAAAACGGCAAGCTCGACGCCGTGATCAACGACCTGCCGACGTCCAATGAGATCATCGGCACTCGGGGACGGGCCAAAATCGTGGCCGAGGGATTGTCGGACGAGAAATATGCCATGGCGGTGCGATTAGCCGATACGGCCCTGGTTACGGCAATCAATAAGGCTCTGGCGGAACAGAGGCAATCCGGGCTGATTGAGACGCTGCAAAAGAAGTGGTTTTGAGCGTGTCAGGGAGGCCCCAAGGATGCTCCGGACCTCCCTTTAATTTCTATTGTTACCCCCGCAACGACCCCGGCCGCAAAATGTGGAAGCCGGATTCACAAGTGTGCAGAGATTTTCATCTATCACGGTTTTGGCGCGGGTGTGCTGAACCTGAACAGCCTTCTTTTTTTCGCCGGAACATCACCTCTTGGTTTAATCAGGGCTATATTTGTCGTACTTCAAATGGTTGTTCCGCCAAGAGTCGTAATCCATTGATTCTTAAGGCGATAATTTTCCACGGGAACCACAAATTGCTTGACAGTTAGCCGATGCAAGTTATATTTTGTCGGGGAGTAGGATAGGACCCCACCTCGATTTTCCCCGTACTCGCGCCGGCAGGTCATTTGGTTTGCATTTACGCATCCGGTATGCTATATGATAACCTGTCGGGAAAAAACTGATGATGACTATATACGCATTTTTGACACACCAGGGGGGCTTTCTTAACGTGATGGTTGGTTATTGCTCTGGTGACAAACCTTTTGGGAGGACCTATGCCTAGGCCCGAACATAAATTCCTGGTCGTGGCGATGCTGCTTTTGATGTCGGTGTCGCCGCTCTGGGCGTTCTATGACGAAGACAATACACCTGCCGGACAACCGCCGAATTACGCGCCGATAGACTCCAGCTACTTCATGGGGGCGCCCCGGTTCGCCGACTATACTCCCCTTCAAGTCGGCGGCTATTACATTTTCAAGGACGTCGAAACCGGCCGGTGGAACGTCATAGGCCTGGTTTGGCCGGGCGGGACGTTATACGAGCAAGTGCACGGTTCGGTCCTGGTCCAGATGGATTTGCAACCCCAGGAAGGGGTAAACGTCTGGCCGATCGGTTTCCACCATTCCGACAACCTGTACAAGAACGACCGTTGGGGCTGGGTCAAGTGGCCCGAGGCGATCGCTCCCAATTTATACGAAGTCTGGTGGGATTTCACGATCGACGTGGCCCGATTGGGTAATTCCAGCGATCCGTTCGATTCCATCGGGATTGCCTTCACCGGATGCGCTTTCGATTTCAATATCTGGGCGACCGGGCATTTTGGCCCGTTCACCGCGCAGCAGGTGAAGGTGGGCAAGGATATGACCCCCATCACCTCGATTCCCGGTTTCGTCGATACCTATGACGGTCTGTCCGATCCCTACCAGGGTGCCAGCGCTCCCAGGGATCCCAATATCAGCAACTTCACCCTGAAGGATTTGCCGGGGGCGACCTACGGCCCCGACAGCATGATTCCCTCCGATGACACCTACGGCGGCGCCCGCGCCTATGAAGGAAACGGCGTGGAGTTTTCCGTTTCGGCCTGCCCTCCGCCGGGCGACAACCCGCCGGTTTATGAACCGCCGCTGGGATACGCCGAAGACCTGACGATTTGCCTGGGTTCGTCCATAACCGACACCATTCGCGCCATCGACCCCGACCAGGGGGATATCCTGACCATGGAGATCCTTTCCGGTCCGGGCACATTGACGTCCGTGCCGGGGCCGTCGCCGTTGTTGGGTTATTTCACCTGGACGCCGACTTCGCCCGGCGCCTATACCATCGTCTATAAGGTGACCGATTCTCAAGGTCTGTTCGCGATAGATTCCGTCACGTATACGATTACGCTGAATCAACCGCCGGTTGCTCAGGCGACCGATACGACCATCGCTACCTGCGAATTGGGCGGCTCGATCTGTCGCACCGTGACCGCCTCCGACCCCGAAAACGACCCGTTGACCTATACGCTGCTCGACGGCATCGGCAGCATCGACCCGTCGACCGGCGAAGTCTGTTTTACCCCGGAACAGCCGGGTGACTATGGTTTCCTCGTGGCCGTGGCCGATTCCTGCGGCGCGGACACGGTTTCGTTTGCGATTACAATCGAGGGGAACAACCCCCCGCATATAAACCCGTATGACTCGGTCGTGGTGCTGTGCGCCGCCGATACCATCTGCTTCGACGTCACCGCCTCCGATCCCGATGCCGGCGACAGCCTGGCGATCGTGCTTCTGGATGGGCCGGGGGTTTTCACCCAGACCGGCAACGGCCTCGGCCGGCAGTGTTTCCTGCCCGAAGACGTGGATTCGGCCCGGTACGTTTTCCGGTATGGTGTTACCGATGATTGCCTGCGTCAGGGATGGCTGACCAAGACGGTCCCGCCCATGCCGACTGATTCCATCATTATCATTGTCATCACCAATCGTCCCCCGACGATCGTCTGTCCGGGGACTCAGGACATGCGCCTCTGCGCCCCCGAAATGGTTTGCTACACGTTCGACGCGGTCAACTCCGGGGACGATGCTTTGACCTATACGCTTCTCCAGGGTACGGGGACGATCGATCCGGCCACCGGCAAGCTGTGTTTCTATGCCGAGGCGTCGGGCCAGTACCGGTTTGTCGTGGCGGCGGCCAATGAATGCGGCGCCGACACCTGCACGGCGGTTTTCAATGTCACCGTCGATTCGCCGCCGGTGGTGTCCCTGCCGGACACCACGGTCCGGTTATGTCAATTGGAAGAAATCTGTCTCCCGCTGACTTTTTCCGATCCGGACGACGACATCGTCAGCATCACGGTGCAGTCGCAAAAATATGTCGTCGCGGACGGCGAAGTCTGCTTTGTTCCGGACGGTCCGGGAGTCCATGAAATTATCGTCACGGTGACCGATTCGTGCGGCAACAGCGCGTCCGACACTTCTCAGGTTAACGTGATTCTGAATACTGCGCCTCAGGCCGCGGTGCCCGCCGACACAACGGTCATGCAGTGCACGCCGGCCGAAGTTTGCCTGACCGGATTCGGTGTTTTCGACGCCGATGGCAACCTGGCCTCGGTCATGGTGTTGCCGAATATCGGCCAGTTGTCCGATGGCACGTACTGCTTCATGCCGGATACGTCCGGATATTATTGTCTGGTGATTCAGGCGACCGACAGTTGCGGTGCGATAGCGGCCGACACGGTTTGTATTACCGTAAGTCGGGGGGCCTCTCCGGCAATAACCTGTCCCGAACCGCAGACGGCGGCGTTATGTCATGCCGATTCGATTTGCGTGCCGGTGGAAATGACGCCGGCCGATGCGGTGGTGACGATATTGGAGCCGGGCGCGGTTTATCGCGATGGCAGCGTCTGTTTCTATGCGGCGGAGAATGGTTCATATCATTACACCATCGTGGCCGCCAATGAGTGCGGCGCGGATACCTGCGCGGTCGATGTTGACGTGACGGTCGGTATTCCGCCGGTGGTAAGCTGCCCCGGGACACAGACCGAGCATCTCTGCGGCCC
>JAQVRW010000169.1 GCA_028700875.1 Candidatus Zixiibacteriota bacterium
CCCTTATTCTCCGGTTCGAATCCGGAAGCCGCCTTTTTTTTATCCCCGAAATGCAGTTTTTCCCGTTCCGCCTCTTGACAACCTTTCGTTTTGTTGTACTATTAGTCCAACCATAATCATTTCGTTCCGGTACAAAACTATGGCGCGCATGTGGAGCATTCTGCCGTTCGTGTTGCTGGCCGGTACTGCCTTGGGGGCGTCGCCGGTGGCCGGCGGGTTTATGACCGGGAAAGATTCGGCCGTCTATGTCTATTGGTTTCATCCTGAGACCCAGGTCTGGGAGCAGGGAATCGACGACGACGGGACGGCATTTGACGTTTTCCCGGCATTCGAACCGGGGTTCTGTTCCATGGCCCAGCGGATATCCCTGCCAAATTTTTCGTTTGTGACCACCTTCTCAGAACGGTTGTATTTGGGCGACCATTACCCCGAATTCCCGGGAAATCAATTCAGCCCGTTCGGGTTTTCAGTATATTTGGAAGGCGATGATTCCCTTCCGGCGAGAATCCCCATCCTTTCCGATCGGGACAGTCTGTTGCCGGAAAATGTTGCCGGGGACGGGTGGATGTACCACAGGGTTGACATATCCGATCTGACCGGCGATAACCTCTGGTTCAGCCACGACTGGGATTACGATACTCCCACTGCCCCTGAAATCAAAGCACTGCGAATACCCGTGGCGGCGGCAACCAACAAAATAGGGACCGGACCGGAAGGGGACCGTCAATGGAACGGCTTGGAGTACCTTCTGGTCTTTCAATACCGGTTCTTGACTCTGATCGCGCCGGATGTCGATACGGATGGCGCCTGGCGCAAGGCAGGGACGGGGACGGGACCGGAAGGATTTCTGATCACTCGCTATGCTTCTGGCGACGACAAAGCGACAAATGAGTGGTGCAGTTCGGCTGATACTCTCTTGCAGCGGCTTCCCGATGGGCCTACCGATTCAGTCAGTATCAGGGCGGGGTGTGACGGCGAGACCGGGGAAGATGCATTAACTTTGGCCTTTGATCCTGCTCGCGTGTTGCCGATAACCGTGGAGGCCGATTGCGGAGAGTATGACTCATCCTCCGGCGTTTGCGAATGCATTCTGAGCGTGATCTCCGCCAGCCTCGACACGGTGGAGCTTTTGGCGGGGTACGATTGGCGTCACGTCCAAATCCCTTCAAAGCGGATTACAATTCCCCCATCCGGAACGGTCGCGGTTTCTGCAACGATAAGCCAATCCGCGGCAGGATCACGGCGCCAGGCGATACTCCTTGAAGACGCTGGGCGACCCCGATACCCCTATCTGATAATAGTAGAATGTCAATCCTCTGGACATACTGCCGTCGAAACGGCGCCTGAAAACCATGGATCAAAGACCATCCTCTCCGTGTGCCCCAACCCCGTCACCTCCGCTGGTATGATCCGGTTGAGAACTGCAACCTCTCAGGGGCGGATAGAGATTTTTAATATCCTTGGTCAGAGGGTCGCCGGATTGCCGGTCAACCCAGGTGGCGAAACTGTTTGGGATGAACGGGATGAAAGGGGGCGGTTGCTGCCATCGGGCGTTTATCTCGTGCGCCTGGTCGAAGGACGCGGCCTCCCGGCGACCGCCAGAGTAATCATCGTGCGATGATGCGCCAACCGGAAATAGAAACAAAATCGAGCCATAATACCTTACTGCAACGATAAACCCGCTTGACAGAAAATTGGATGCCGCGTATATTCAATTGACAGCATGACTTTCCAGCAAATGTGATATCGAATACTCCTCGCGGATGACCGGGGGGAAGTGCACTCGCACCGACTCCGCGAGGAAAATGTACCTTTGAATCTTAATAGATTTTTGAGTTCCATTCACCCTTAATTCCTTGGGCGGGGAGGACGCTATGAAAAAAAAGATACTGCTATTGCTAACAACCGTTTTGTTGGCAGGATTTACTTTCTCCCCGGTCGTGGCCGACTGGGTGCCGGCCGACGGCCACAAAATGCATTTTCCGCAGCTTCCCGATGAGGCCGGCTGGGACGTGAATGCCACGCAACCGTTGGTTTTGGCCGACGATTGGACGTGCACGGAAACCGGACCGGTCAAAGATATTCATTTTTGGGGATCTTGGATGCATGGTGTCGAGGGCCAGATTGTCCAATTCGTCCTGAGCATCCATGCCGACATTCCCGACCCCGACGGCCCGGGGCCGTTATTCAGCATGCCCGGCCCGACCATGTGGGAACAGGAGATTCCCATTAACATGGTCATCGTCCAACCGATCGATCCCCCGACACCGGAAGGCTGGTATGATCCATCAACCGGCATGTTTTTGGCCGGGGACCATCAGGCTTATTTCCAATACAATGTCTTTTTGCCGGAGAATATGTGGTTTTACCAGGAACAGGGAATGATTTATTGGCTGAACATCTCCGCGATCGTGGCCGACCCGACTGTAACCCAGTGGGGTTGGAAATCGACGCAGAATCATTGGATGGACGATGCCGTCTGGGCGACGTGGGGCGGATTGGCATGGGATGATATGTTTGAACCTCCCATGTTCGTCCAATCGCTGGATTTGTCCTTCGTGATTACGGCCGGCAAACCGGTGGTCGAAGCCTGCTGTCTGCAGGATGGCTCCTGCATCATGGCGCCTCCGGCGACTTGTTTGGCCCAGGGCGGCACCCCGCAGGGGGCGGGCACGGCCTGCACGGCGGTTGAAGCCTGTTGTCTACCCGACGGGAGTTGTCTTGATCTCGATCCGCTCTGTTGTGCTCAGCAAGGCGGGATTCCTCTGGGGGCGGGGACCGTTTGCACCGTCCCGGAGGCCTGCTGTCTGCCGAGTGGCGGATGTACAAACCTCGATCCGCTTTGTTGCGCGGCGTCGTCGGGAGCACCGCAGGGTGCGGGAACGACGTGCACTCAGGTAATGGCGTGCTGTCTTCCCGATGGTTCCTGCCTGATGATCGATGCTCTCTGTTGTGACGACATGGGCGGAACGCCGTCGCCGATAGGCGCCCCTGCGTGCCTTGGTGATTTGAATCAGAACGGGATCGATGATGCCTGCGAAGCCGAACTCGATACGTGCAGCTATTACAAACCTCCCTATCCGGATTACGCCCCGTTTGGCATGCCCGATTTCGACCAAAAACAAAACGGCTGGATCGGCGGCCCGCTTCAGACTTGGTCGTTCTGTGGTCCGGTCGCGCTGGCCGATTGTTTCTGGTGGTTCGATTCCAAGTTCGAACCCAATCCCCAACCGCAACCGACGTACAGTGACGGGTATCCATTGGTGCAAAGTTACGCCACCATGCTGCCGCTCTGGGATGACCACGACCCGAGCAACGTCATACCCTTTGTCAACCAGTTGGCTCCCGCGGTCAATTGCGTGGGCGGCGGTCTGGGAACATATATTCTCGACCTCGCCACCGGTGCTCGCAACTGGATCAACGCCAGCGGCTTGAACGGGTACTACACCGTTAATCTGATCAAATCGCCTCCGCCCGAACTCATCCGCGACGAGGTTCTCCGTTCACAGGATGTCATCCTCCTGCTGGGCTTCTATGAGGAGGTCACGGCGGGTTATTGTAACCGGTTGGGCGGCCATTATGTGACCGTGGCGGGCGCTTGTCTCGACAACCTGCAAATTTGCATTTCGGACCCGTTTTTCGACAAGAACGAAGGTGAACCCCCGGCGGGAGGCGCTCACGTTTCCAGCGTCCACAACGACGCCGCTTTCATATCGGGGCCGCATGGGATGATACACCATGACGCGTATACCCTCGCTCTCGGGCCGGTCTGCGCGAATCTTCCCGGTTCACCGCCGTTCGAGATTGTCAACTATCCGAGCAACTACCCGGATATCGCCAATTTCGAAAACTTGAACCAGACGGATCCGCCCGTAGTTGCGGTACCCTACCAGGGCGGGACGATACATGCTTTGATCGATTACGCGTTGATCATTTGTCCGGATTCTTGTGCATTGCAGTATCCGGGCGACGTGGACAACGACGGCGACATCGATGCGGCCTACGTCATTTATCTGGTGGCGTATATCAATACGACCGGCCCGCCTCCGCCAGTGCAAGCCAACGCCGATCCCAATGGCGATTGCTGTGTCGATAAAGCCGATATCGCGTACCGGACCGCCTACCTTGCGGGCACCGGCCCGGCGCCCGTGGCCTGCACCTGCGTCAACCCGCCGCTCTGTGATTGCAGGGTGGGAGACGCTAACGGCGACAGCAAGCTGAACGTCGGCGATGCCGTGTATATCATCAGCTATGTCTTCCGGGGCGGTCCGCTGCCGACCCCATATGGCTTATGCAGCGGCGACGTCAACTGTGACTGCAAAGTCAACGTCGGTGACGCCGTCTACATGATCAGCTACATCTTCCGGGGCGGCCCGGCGCCGTGTGGCTGCTGCACGTGGCTGAACATTTGCGGGGCTCCCTTGCGGGAATAACCGCCTTCGGTTTCTCAGATGGCGCCTGCCTGTCCCTTCCCAGGAACAGGCAGGCGCCCAGGGTCGTTTGTAAAATTTGCGCCTGTCGGGACCGCGGGACGCATGGCTGCTTTCCACCGGCTCTGCCGCCCGGGATTTTCGTCCGGCGTGTCGGAAGCCCACCGTCATGGTGAAAGCGGCTGCCGCCCTGGATACGGCCGTTTTGGGCGGCCGGGAAAGTCGCCGTCGGGTCAAAAATATTATTTGAAATATTGTCGCCAATAGTTATATTCCGGCTTCGTAACAGGGTTGGAAACCGTTTTGAAGGAGATATTTCCATGGCGATGAAAATAACCGACGAGTGCACGGCCTGTGGTCTTTGCCTGCCGGAGTGCCCGACAACTTCGATCAGCGAAGGTGACATTTACGTCATCAATCCGGACACGTGTAATGAGTGCGAGGATAAGGACGAGGGCCCCCATTGCGTGGCCGTCTGCCCGGTCGAATGCATAGTAAAGGCCGAGTAGGCCTGATACCGGTTGCGACCGCCTGTCTCCGACAGGCGGTTTTTTTATGAGAAAATTCGAAATCAGCGACCGGTATACGACGGCCGATATCGGTCTGGCGGTGGAGGGAGATTCTCTGCCGGAGCTGTTTCGGGCGGCCGCCGAGGGGATGTTTGCCATCATCCTGGGCCCGGTCGGTCCGCGCAATATCTACGTCACCCGCGACATCCCCTTACGCAGCGCTACCGGGGAACAGCTTCTTATCGATTGGCTGTCGGACTTGATTTATCTGTTCGATACCGAGGGACTGGTTCCGTATGACTACCGGATAACAATCGCCGAAGGGGGGGATTACGCCATTAGCGGCGCGATCGATTTTGGCCGGTACGAGGCCGGGCGGGACACCGCCGAACACGAAATCAAGGCGGTGACCTATTATAAACTTCAGATCGAAAGGACAGGCGGCCGGTACCGCTGCCATTTGGTGTTTGATATATGATAAAAATGGAGCGATTGTCCGCAGGGATTTGGGAGGTGCCGATTGGTAGCAAGCCGGGGATGCGGGTCCCGGCGCGGGTGCTTTCCTCGGATACGCTGGTCAAGGGGATCGACGAGGGAGTGGTGGATCAAATCAGCAACGTCGCCTGCCTGCCCGGTATTCAACGGTACGCCTTGTGCATGCCTGACGCTCATCGCGGTTACGGTTTCCCCATCGGCGGCGTGGCCGCTTTTGATGCCGAAGAGGGGGTAATCTCACCCGGCGGCATCGGGTTCGACATTAATTGCGGCATGCGGTTGATCCGAACCAACCTGACGGCGGATGAAGTGAAATCGCGGCTGGAGGCGTTGGTTAATGAATTTTTTCGGACGATTCCCTCCGGGGTGGGCTCCAAAGGATTCGTGGACCTGGACAAGGCGGAATTCCGCAGACTCATGACTCAGGGGTCGGCTTGGTGTTTGGATCACGACTATGCGACGGAGGCCGATATCGAACATACCGAATCGCACGGCCATGTATCCGGCGCCGATTTCAAGGCCGTGTCGGATAAGGCCACCGGCCGCGGTATCGACCAGATGGGGACTCTGGGATCGGGTAACCATTATCTGGAAATCGAGTTTCTGCGGGAGGGAGGCTTGTACGACCCCGAGACGGCCAAGATTTACGGTATCGACCATGTTGGGCAGGTCGTGCTGGCCGTTCATTGCGGTTCGCGGGGATTCGGGCATCAGATTGCCACCGACTATCTCAAGATTTTCAACGACAAGGCGGCCGGGTACGGATTGAAGATGGCCGATCGGGAGTTGGCCGCCGCGCCAATCAAATCACCGGATGGTCTATCGTATTATAGCGCCATGGCTTGCGCCGCCAACACGGCTTTTGCCAACCGCCAGGTTATCACCCATCGCCTTCGTCAGGCTGTCCAGAAAGTCTTCGGTGTCGATTGGCGGCGGCTCGGTTTGGAAACCATCTACGATGTCGCCCACAATATTGCCCGTTTCGAAACCTATACTATCGCCGGCAAACCGCGTAAACTCCTGGTCCACCGCAAGGGGGCTACGCGGTCGTTCGGTCCCCAAAACGACGACATCCCGGCCGTGTATCATGATATCGGGCAACCGGTAATCGTCGGCGGTTCGATGGAAACCGGGTCGGCGTTGTTTGCCGGCACCCGGAAGGCCGAAGAGGAATATTTCGGATCGACGCTGCACGGTTCGGGGCGGGTGATGTCCCGGACGCAAGCCCTCAAGAATATCCGCGGGGATCAATTGCGCGATAATATGGCCCGCCAGGGGATCATCGTCAAGACGGGGCACATACGGGAACTGGCCGAGGAGGCCGGGTTTGCGTACAAGGACATCGATAATGTCG
>JAQVRW010000170.1 GCA_028700875.1 Candidatus Zixiibacteriota bacterium
GCGCTGGCCGACCCGGTGAAAGGGCTGGGGGGGCGGAAGCTGACGATCGAACCGAAGGGGTTGGACTTTCTGGCCGAACAGGCCGATGGCGATGCCCGGCGGGCGTTGTCGATAATCGAGGCCGCTTCGGATGATGTCGCCGATGGCGCGCAGATATCGTATGACCTGCTGAAAAAACTGGTCGGCCGCCGCAGTGTCATCTATGATAAGTCCGAGGAAGAGCATTACAATGTGATCTCGGCTCTGCACAAGTCGCTTCGCGGGGGTGACCCGGATGCCGCATTGTATTGGCTGGCGCGGATGCTGGCCGGCGGCGAGGAGCCGCTCTATATATTGCGCCGTCTGGTGCGGTTTGCCTCCGAGGATGTCGGCCTGGCCGATCCGTTCGCCCTGACGTTGTGCCTGTCGGCGACCGAATCATACCGTTTCCTCGGCTCCCCCGAAGGTGAGCTGGCAATTGCCGAAGCAACGGTTTACCTGGCCACAGCCCCGAAGTCAATCTCTGTCTATCGGGCGTTCGATGCGGCCATGGGCGAGGTGCAGGAGACGGAGAACCTTCCGGTGCCGTTGCATATCCGCAACGCCCCGACCAAATTGATGAAAGAGATCGGGTACGGCGACGGTTATATCTATCCGCCCGACAGCGATACGCCGTTTGTCAATCAGACCTTTTTGCCGGACAATATCCGGGATCACGAGTATTATCATCCGACCGACAAGGGCCGTGAGCGCAAGATCGCGCAATATCTGGCCGCTTTCCGCCGCTACCGCGCCGAACACGGGAAGTGATTGCTTGGTTCTCTGACCCTGAAACAGGGCCACTCGCCGTCAATGCAATTCGTACGAGATCAATCGCCAGGATGTGTATTGGTGGGGTTCGACGGCCACCCCTCCCCAGAATTCCCTGTCATAGCGGACCAGGCCAATTCCGGGGGCAAAATTGTATCCTTGCGTGTAATTACGATATCCGGCGATGTCTGATACGACAAAAGGCTGGCACCTATACGTGGCACTATCAGTTTCAATAGTGACGCCCACACGGTCACAACTCGAGTTTTCAAATCGATACGGAGTAAATGGGTATTCAACCTGAAAAGTCGTTTCGATGCTATCATTTTCGCAGTGATAGCGGCGGCCATGTTGGTCGACAAAAAACTGCCTTCCCCCAATAGTCGTGTCTCCCACTATGGCAATGGAGTCGATATAGGCGCCCTCGAATGAGGTGATGGGATAGATGGCCTGTTTGACTTGGTAGAACCACGTATTGCCGACAGCCAGCGGCAACAGGTTTTCTCCCTTAGCGGAAAAAAGCCATGATCGCGGGACGGGGAAGTTGTCCCCATAGGCGTCCTTAATTCCCGTGAGAACCGTTATCCTATAGTTTTTGAGAGGAGTAAAGGGAACATCGGGCTGAAATTCGACGATGGAATCATGGCACGAAAGAGACCCCGATAGCGAAGGACCGTTATGTTCCTCATAAATCAAATTGGCGGCGGTGACAGTCGTCGAATCCAGAATACGAGAAAACGCAAGACGGATGGGGGAATCCGACGGGATGCATCCTTCGCCTGGGCCCGGATAACAGGAGGCCGTGTCGAAAGCCGAATAGGTGGTGAATTCCCATGTATGATTGATATGGCCACTGTGTCCGTAAATGTCGGAAACATCACCGTCGAAGACAGCCGTGACCTTCTGTGAACACGGCGGTTCATTATTCGGATCGAGGGTCACGGTCGTCCCTGACACACTGACTCGATCGTAGTCGCTGGCATGCCCCGCGATATAAAACTCGCCGGCGGCGATACTGGCCGGATTGATATTTTTATCAAACGTTATTGAAACACTGATCTTGTTGGGCACGCCGACGGCCTCGTCGACTGGAAAGACCGATACGACCTGAGGTGGCACCGTGTCCTCGGTCGTGAACGACCAGGTGCGATCGATATGGATGGCCTGACCCGCCGTACCGGCCACATCGCCATGGAAAGCCACGGTGTAGGATGTGCCATACTGCAAATCGGCCGTGGGATTGAAATTGACCGAGCTTGTGTATGAGCCTGCGACGCTTACGACCCCGGCAACTCCACCGCTGACGGTGAAATCCTCTGGCGTCAAAGACGCCGGATCGATGGCGACCGAGAACTGGATGTATGGATTCGCGTTTATCGGGACCTCTATTGCTTCATCGACGGGGAATATGGACTGAATATATCCATTGCCGACCTTGATGGTCGTGAACGTCCAGGAATAATCCTGCCCCAGTGTCGCCCCGGTGCTGTCGGCGATCGCTGCCTTGAGCGTCACCGTATACGTATGATTCGATTCCAGACTGTCGCCGGGAGTAAAGACAAGTCGCCGGTCGGTATAGGCCATAGTGCCGGTGACCCCGTTGCTGATCACGAAATTGGCGGGAATGATTGTGGCGGTATTCATCCCCCGGGTAAACCTTACCTCGATATCGGCGTCAAGCGGAACGTCGGTTTGACCGTTGGCCGGTGATATTGCGGAGATGAACGCGTCTCCGGTTTCGGTGCGAAATGAAAATGAATAGGGAGTCGTCATGACATTGCCGAAGGTATCGGCGATACCGGAATCGATGACGACATGGTATTCGGCGCCGTAATTCAGGCCACCCGAGGCGCACATGACAACCTTCAACGAGTCGCGGGACAGGCTATAGGTATTATCGACGTCGAAATGGAATTTCCTGGGAGCCATCGTCGCCGTATCCATCTGGCGCAAAAACGCAATTCGGACGCAACTGCCGAGAGGGACATCGATGGCGCCATCGGCGGGGAAGACGGAGTCTATGAACGAGATGATCTCGAACGGCGGCACAAAGGCGACGGGTTTGTCCCCGTTGCATTGCCAAAAGGCGGCCGCGACCGCCGCCAGCAGGACAAGCAACCAGGTGGTGCGAATACTCGTCAGGCGGCGGAAACTCGACGTAACCCATTTTATGGCCATGACCGTTCCTCCCCGTAGGTCATAAATTCATACAAAGGAAAATATAAACGTCCAGACTCTAATATCGCCGAATAAGACCGAATGTCAATGGAAAATAGCCGCAAGAAGGGCTGTATATTCTGAAGCATATGTCCTATTGAAGATGACGATACGTCTGCGTTCTTTATTCCGGGGTGGTGGCCTCCGGGAGGGGGGACTTGCGGTCGCGGACGACGATCGTTTCGGCGATGCGGTCATGGACCGTCCGGCAATTGGGATGGATAAAATACTGCAAAAACCCGAAACCGCACTCCGCAATGGAAATACCATACCCTAATGCCCGCTCGACCGAACCCCACAGGGATATGTGCTCGTGAGCCAGTGACACCACCCGAAGCCGCATCAGGCGTTTGCCTGGGGTCCGGCCGCCGAACAGCCAGGTGGTCAGCCCGAAATAGGCGACCATCCAGGCGGCAGCGTACCCGCCTTGGAAAAGTCCGACCTCCACGGCGATGTCCTCACCCGGTTTTCCGCCGATAAGGCGGATTGTCACCTGCACCAGAACCGATGCCAGAACGACGATCAGGCAATCCATGAGAAAGGCGGCGGCGCGGGCGCGAAACGATCCCAGTTCGATGCCGTCGACACGATGCATCTGCTTGGTTTCATGGGCGTCATACCGGCGGATTTTCACATGTCCCTCCACATGGAGTCATATTGAATCATGATCCAAGTTACGTCGATAATGGCGGCCCTGTCAATATGGATCAACCCTCCGATCGGTTTCACGGCGTCTCGTCCTCCGGCCGACCGGTTTCGCCTTCCCGTCGTGTCTTCTCCGGTCATTGATTTCTTTTCACACCGCCACGGTCATGATCGTCCTATAGGCAGAGGTTAGGGGTAATACCGGATTCGCTTCCGGTCAGAAGGGGAGAGATGCTATGGGGCACAGAACCATGGCCGCCGGCATAGTTGTACTTGCCATTATTGCCATCACGGCGCCATCGGGCGCTCTGGCCAGGGCGGCCTTCGACAAAATCACCACCACCGCCAACGGTCCTCAATTCAGACCAGCTCAGGAGTTGCCCAACGAGCAGTTCGATGTTCACAACGTCGGCAAACTCGCCACTATCGTCACCAATATGGGGCGGTTCGGTTTTGGTTATCTCACCGCGGACCAAACATGGCCGGTCCTCAATGGCGAGCAGGTTCCCGGAGCGGAATATCCAATCAATTCCAACCTGGAATACCTTTTCTCGGGTTCATTATGGATCGGGGCCGTGGTCGGCCGCGATACGCTCGTGTCGGTTGCGGCGGACGGTTGGTTCGGGATGAGGGAGCTGTTTCCGGACCCCGGCGATCCCGGCGCCATCATTTCCCGGTCATCGTTGCGCTCCAAGCCGACCTTCGACGCCAGAGCGTTGTCGGAGCAGGATTTCATCTGCTATTTTGCCGATACCGTCACCAATACCGGCCTGACCCTGATCGACCCGTTCGACAACCGTCCGCATATCCCACTTAATGTGGCCATCCGGCAAAGCAGTTATGCCTGGAGTTTCGCCTATACCGAAGATTTCGTCCTGTTCGACTACCAGATCACCAACATCGGCCCGTTTCCCATCAAGGACATGTATATAGGGCTTTATATCGATGGCGATGTATATCACTACTCGAACCGGACTCTGGGCCCCGCGGATGATATCTGCGGATTTCGGCGGACGGCGTCGATGCCGCCGGGGTATGGCATTGCCCTGGATACGGTCAACATCGCCTGGATCGCCGACAATGACGGCGACCCTTCTCCGCAGGGAGGCTGGGCGGTTTCTTCGCCTACGGGGGTCACCGGAACACGGGTGGTGCGAACGCCCAATCCCGATCTGAAATACAGTTTCAACTGGTGGGTATCGAATACCACCGAGGCCGACGATTTCGGGCCGCGTCTGGCGGGGACCGCGGATGATCCTTACCGGCCGTTCGGCTCCTACACCGGCACGCCCACCGGCGATCGCAATAAATATTACATCATGCGTCATGCGGAATTCGACTACGACCAGTTATTCACGGCCATCTCGCATACCAGCGAGGGGTATCTGCCGCCGCCGACTATCGCCGATTCTGTCGCCGATGGGTATGATACGCGTTACCTGTTGTCGTTCGGGCCGTTCCAGGTCGCTCCCAACGATACCCTGCCGATAACGATAGCCTATGTCGCCGGCGAAAACTTCCACGCCAGCCCGGACGATTTTTATGATTACTATGATGCGAATATGCCATCGGCCTTTTACAGCAAGCTGGATTTCACCGACCTGACCGCCAACGCCCGGTGGGCCGATTGGGTGTATGATAATCCCGGAGCCGACACCGACGGCAACGGCGATTCCGGGAGATATATGTGGCGGTGTCCGGGGGTCGATTCGATCGAATACTACCCGGAACTCGCTCCACCCTCCGACAGCCTGCAGCCGTTTTGCACCAAAGTCTATTATCGCGGCGACGGCGTCCCCGATTTTCGGGCGGCCTCACCACCACCACCTCCGACGCTTCACATCGACAGCGATTTCGGCGCGATTACGGTGCGCTGGAACGGCCAGGAGGCGGAAAACTCCCGCGACATCTTCTCCCAGGAGAAAGATTTCGAGGGATACCGGATGTACATGGCCCAGGGGGAACGACTCAGCGACTACGTTCTTCTGGCCGCCTATGACCGGATGGATTTCAAGGTCTTCGCCTATAACCCCACTCTGCATTTATGGGAGCAGATGGGCAGCCCCCTGATGCTCGACAGCCTTCAGGCGCTGTACGGGGCCGATTTCGACCCGGCCCAATACAACAGCGAAACCCAAACCTTTGCCGATCAATTGGGACGGCAGTTGTATTTCGCGTCGCAGGACTGGAACCAGTCGGACCTGACCAATCCGCGTCTGATCCATCGAGTCTATCCCGAGGCTACACTCGACAATCCGGCCGACACGACTGAAGAAGGACTCCTGCGGTATTACGAGTACGAATATCACATCGACGACCTGCTGCCGTCGATTCCGTACTATTTTGCCGTGACCACCTTCGATTTCGGTTCGACCAAATCCGGCATGGACATCCTGGAGTCCTCGCCGCTGATAAATACCGTCACCGCCTACGCTCTGCCGTCATCGGAGATGGTGGTTAATCAGGGCCTGAAAGTGATCGTGTATCCGAATCCATATCGGATCGACGGCGGATATGCCGGCAGCGGGTACGAAAACCGCGATCGCACTCGGTCGGCGGAACGCTCGCGGGCGATCCATTTCGCCAATCTGCCGCAGACCTGCACAATCCGCATCTATACGCTGGCCGGCGACCTGGTGAAGGAGATCAGCCATGATTTTGCCGCCGGCGGGTCCGAGTCGCAGCATGAGGTCTGGGACGTGGTCAGCCGCAACACGCAGGCGGTGGCGACGGGGATCTATCTATGGCAGGTCGATTCCGAGATGGGTTCGCAGATCGGCAAGCTGGTTATTATCAAATAGTACCGGATGATTTTCCACCTTTTCACGGGTGGCGCCCCAAGGCTTCAGGCTTGGGGGTGGAAATGGTTTTGTATGCATGAGGGGTACGCCGAAATCCTGGCCCGATGGGACGGGGCGCCGGGCCGCCCGCCGATGAATCATCGTTGCCCGACGGCGGGTTTTTTGAGAATCGCGAAACAATCGTCTCGATAAACGGTCGTCCAATCCTTGAGCAGGATGCGGAATAAGGGCGTTACGGTGTCATGGCCGCTGACGATCGCCGAGGTGATGCCGTATTTGGAGGCTATC
>JAQVRW010000171.1 GCA_028700875.1 Candidatus Zixiibacteriota bacterium
TTTGAAGCTCACCGCGACGAGTATTACGACCGCCTTTTGGCCGTCTCCCGCGATAACGATTGGACCGGCTGGTGCGTGTTCTTCCTCTCTGCGATTATCGAGGAAGCCCGTTCCAACCACGACAAGGCCAAAGCGATTTTGGACCTCTATCAGGAAAAGAAGGCGTGGATTGTCGAATCAACCCATTCTCAGCATGCTGTCCGGGCTTTGGATTGGTTCTTCAGCCGGCCGATTTTCAACACGCCGGATTTCACTGTTTCATCAGGCATTCACAGGGCAACTGCGAATAGGATCGTCCGGATCGCGCGTGACCACGGGTTATTACGGGAGTTACGCGGTGGCAGCGGCCGCCGTCCGGCGTTTCTTGTCTTTCCGGAATTACTCAATATCGCTGAGGGACGGGAGGTTTTCTAATGCCCGTAAGTGTTCGCAGTTTGGAGACATTTCCACTTGTTGCTCATAGAACAGGGTTCCGTGAGCGACAAGCCGTTTTGTTACTAACCCATGACACAAAACAAAGCTTGCGTCTCATGAAATGGCATATTGTGAGACACAAAACAATTAGTCGTTAATTGGCGAGACAGAACAAAAAGGCTCGTAACTATGGCTGAAAAAAAGACTTACGGCAAAAAGACCTCCCAGGGAAAGAAGATCCCGGTCGAATCGATCAAGCACAAGGACAAGCGGGCCAATATACCGACCGAGGAATTGCGCGATTTTGTGGCCGAGGAGGAAACCCGTCCGCCTACTATGCGGTACCCCCGCGATCCATCGCTCGATCCGCAACTGGTCTGGAAAGGCAAAGACGAGCAGGACGGGCAGGACCTCGAAGTGCCGGTGGTGCCGATCTATATCCAGGAGAAAATTCAGCCGCAAGCGATTGTAGAAAACGTGCGCCGGGAAGCGTCGGCGGAACGGCCGGAGCAGGAGCCAAACCTGTTCGGCGATTTCAACGGCATGGCTTTTGACAAGCAGGTCGATTTCTATCATCACGAAGCCAATTGGTCCAACCGGATGATCCTGGGGGATTCCCGGTTGGTCATGACCAGCCTGGCCGAAAAAGAGGGACTTAAAGGGAAGGTCCAGATGATCTATCTCGACCCGCCCTATGGCATCAAATTCGGCTCCAACTGGCAGGTCAGCACGCGTAAGCGAGACGTGAAAGATGGCAGACTGGAGGACGCCACCCGCCAGCCGGAGCAGATTCGGGCGTTTCGGGATACCTGGAAGCTCGGGATAAATTCATATTTGGCCTATTTGCGTGACCGATTTGTGATCGCCCGTGACCTTCTCACCGAAACCGGCAGTATCTTTGTGCAAATTGGGGATGAAAACGTCCATCTGGTGCGGTGTTTGATGGATGAAGTATTTGGAAAAGAGAATTTCTGTGGTGAAATCATTGTGGAAAAGACTTCGGGCGCAGCGATGGAGCATCTCGATCTTGTTGCGGATTTCATTCTTTTCTATGGGAAGGATAGTTCAAAACTGAAATATCGTCCGCTCTATAGAGATAAATATTCGATGGGTAGTGCATCCCGATATTACCGATATATTCAGATGCCCTATGGTATGCATCGTCCAATCGAACCGGAAGAGTCCGTTGATCCATCTCAAATCCCCTCAGGAGCAAGGATATTCAGTATTGATGCATTGACATCTCAAACAAATGCTTCTACGACTCGATACAATTTTGAGTATAAAGGAGGAATATTTCAATCCGGGGTACGCCAGTGGGCGACGCCCCGAGAAGGTATGAATCGACTATTGGTCGCTAACAGAGTTACGTATAGAGGAACATCAATTGGCTTTGTTCGCTATTTGGAGGACTTTTCGGTTCGTGCAATTTCAAATGTCTGGTCCGATATCAGTGGCTCGATTCAGAGTAGGACAGATCCCAAAGTATATGTAGTCCAAACATCCACGACTGTTATTCAGCGCTGCCTCCTCATGACGACCGATCCAGGTGATTTGGTGCTTGACCCAACTTGCGGCTCAGGTACTACCGCCTATGTCGCAGAACAATACGGCCGACGTTGGATCACCATCGACACCAGCCGTGTTTCTCTGGCGCTGGCCCGCACCCGAATCATGGCCGCACGATATCCCTATTATCATTTGGCTGATTCCCCCGACGGAATAATGAAGGAGGCCGAAATCACCGGGCAGATTCCACCAGAGCACAAAACCGACAATGACATTAAACGGGGTTTTGTTTACCGCCGTGTGCCGCATATCACACTCAAAAGCATCGCCAATAATCCCGAAATCGATGCCATCCACGCTTCCTGGCAGGAAAAGCTGGAGCCGATCCTGGCTGACCTGAACAAAGCCCTCAAGACAGATTGGAAAGAGTGGCAGGTACCCCGGCCGGACGATGACGATCCAGTCCAAAAGAAATGGCCGGCAGCTGTGCGGAAGCTGTTTGCCCAATGGTGGGAACACCGTCGCGCAAGGCAAAAGGAAATCGACGATTCCATCGCCCGTCATGCCGACACCGAAATGCTGTACGACCAGCCATACGAAGACAACAAACGGATTCGGGTGGCCGGGCCGTTCACGGTGGAAAGCCTCAGCCCGTTCCGGATGCTTCCGGCCGACCGGGCGCTTCCAGCCGGTGAGGTAGCCGCCCAAAAGGAATCATCGGATCAATTTATCCCGATGGTTATTGAGAATCTGAAAAAGGCGGGCGTTCAAAACACTCGGCGCAACGAGCGATTGAAATTCGACCTGCTGGCTATCCATCCCGGCGTCTGGATTCACGCCGTCGGTGAATATACCGACGCCGAGGGCAAAGCCCGGCGGGTGGCGGTCAGTGTCGGGCCGGAATTTGGCACGGTCAGCCCGCAACAGGTCAAGGAAGCGGCCAAAGAAGCAGTGAAGGGGATCGGATACGACCTGTTGGTCATATGCGGCTATGCCTTCGATCCGCATGTGAGCGAAGAAATCAAACGATACGGCAAGTTGGCCGTCCTGCCGACTCGTATGAACGAAGATTTGAAGATGGCCGACGACCTGCTCAAGAAAACGGGCGTCGGCAATCTGTTCATGGTATTCGGCGAACCCGACCTGGCGGTCACAGAGCTTTCCGATGGCAAATTGCAGGTGGCGATCAAAGGGGTGGACGTGTATGACCCGACCACGGGGGAAATCCGCAGTTCATCGACCGATGATATCGCCTGCTGGTTTATCGATACCGATTACAATGGCGAGAGCTTCTTTGTCCGGCACGCCTATTTCCTCGGCGCAGATCAACCGTATGACCGCCTGAAACGGGCTTTGCGGGCGGAGATCGATGAGTCGGCCTGGAGCATGCTCTACAGCGCCCAAAGCAATCCTTTTGACAAGCCGAAATCCGGCAAATTCGCCGTGAAAGTAATCAATCATTACGGCGACGAAGTTCTTAAAGTCTATACTGTCTAACACCGGCCGCACCGCCGGAGAAAGGACAGCCCATGGGACACCTGTTCCTCCGCAATTTGCCGCGCACGCGCAAATGGAGACAGGTCATTGATCTCCTTGAAGCCGATGGCGATGTTCCGGAAATCGCCCGCGCCAGTATGGAGGCGGTCCAAACCGGATTGAAAAATGTTCCCAACGACCCCGGATTCCGACTGACGCTAACGGCGATTTTCGACTTCGTCGATTCTCTCCAATCCTCCGATCCGAGCAAGAGCCTTTGGGAAAGAGGATTCCAACTTCCGGTCAATCCCCTCATCCTGGATTATGTGGCAAGTTTCAAACGTAAGCTTGACCTCGACCTTTCCACCCAAAGATCAAGATCAGACCCCTCGGAGATGGCCCAGAACGCCTTCACCGAAACGCTCGTGAAGTCTGCGACCGCATCGGGATCGCTATTCGGGTTAAAGCCGGATGAAGCCCAAGCCCTACTGAAGCGCCAACTTTCCGGTCAGAGTTTCAAAACCCTGATGCACGAGTTCTTTACCGGATTTACCCGCCGGTATCTGCAATCCTATCTTACTCGCGCCTTTCCCAGCTATATCGGTCCCAACAGGCGATTCGGATCGATGGACAGTTACAATGCCTTCAATGACGCCTTTGATCTTCACATTCGTCAGGCGATCCGAATCACTGATGAATTTGTCCCCGGGTGGTACGGCAAGACCCGTTTCGAAGGCAGGTTGACGCCCGATTCAGTCACCCGTTTTGCTCATATAGCCTTCAAGAAAATCCGGAGCGAGTTTGCAAGGGGAGCGACCGCGGGTGAGTGACATAAATTGCATCTGGTGCGGCCCCGATAAGCCACCGGAATCCACACAGGCGACATTCGCCAAAACGATTCATCTCCACGCCGGTTCGCGCCATTCCAACGTCCACCTGAAAATCGAAAACATCAGCCAAGCATTATGGCAGGACATTCCCGCCATCGTTTTGGACATGCTTGAAATCGGCAGTTACGTCTATTGCGCCGATCAGTCTGTCGGCCGCGGGGGAAAGGTATCCCGGCACGAAGCCCATCAGTGGCGGAGGAATTTCCATTTTGAAATCCCGGTTCGAAACCTCGATATATGGGATAGCCCGAAGGTTAAGGATGAATTGTGCGAGGTACTGGAATTTCTATCGGATGATTATTACGAGTTTTGCTTCAGGCAATTGACCGAAGATGTCCCTCGCGATGCCTACTTCGATTTCGACAGGGGTGGTCCCTGGTTCAAGGCAAATGAAGTCCTGTTGTTTTCCGGGGGGCTTGATTCACTGGCAGGGGCGTTAGATGAAATGGTCAATCAAGGGAGGAAAGCGGTTCTTGTCAGCCACCGGCCTGCTCCTAAAATCTCTAAACGCCAGATCGACCTTCTGAAGGCATTCGAGGGCAGGGGCGGTGACCGAAATACCTTTCTGCATGTCCCAGTATGGGTCAATAAGGATAAGGGACTGACAGTCGATAGTAACCAAAGGTGTCGTTCTTTTTTATATGCCATGCTCGGGGCTTCAGTGGCGGTTATGCATAAGATTCCGCAAATCAAATTCTTCGAAAACGGGATTACCAGCTGCAATCTCCCACCGACGGAACAAGTGATCGGAACAATGGCCAGCCGGTCTACTCATCCGGCCGTCTTGGCCGGGTATTCAAGGCTTCTGACCGCAATTCTGGGGGTGGAATTCACGGTCGCCAATCCATTCATTTACAAAACCAAGAGCGAGGTCGTCCGGGTAATCAAAGATTCTGGATACGCCGATCTGATTCGGTTCTCCAATAGTTGCAGCCATGTACGATCAACGGATTCCTTGAACACTCATTGCGGGGTTTGTTCGCAATGTGTCGGCCGGCAATTCGCCATCCTTCACAGCGGACTTTCAGATTTCGATTCCGAAGACATGTACAAGAGTAAATTGATACTGGACCCTATCCGGGACCCCGAAGATCGGGTTATGGTAGCATCCCTGGTCAAGCAGGCACGGTATTACAACACGATGGATGAAGGCGGATTCTTCGGCCAGATTGGAGAGGTGAACAGGATTATCGATTCCCTCGGCGATCCAACAAGCGCGGCCGCGGAGGGACTATATAATCTGCACAAGAGATATGGACGAGAAGTACATGATGTTCTGACAGAACAAATCCGCTTAAGGGCCGCGGCCATTGCCGATGGGAAACTTGATCCGGATTCAATTCTGGCGATGGTCGGCGGTTTTTCAAAGAAAAGGACTTCAATCCCGATTCGAATGCGGACTTTCCGCACGCCGCCGCAGACGACCTGGAAAGATATCACTATCGAAATCATTTCAAATGACTCTGCCAGAATCAGGGTCAAGGACATTTCGGAAATATACGTCGCGGCCGAAATGGGCTTCATTGATCGCCGGAGAGGCGATATGGTAAATACTCAGTGGAAAACGCTGTTGATTATGGCGGGAAACCACGGGCAATTGAATTGGGGGACCTCGCAGAAGAAACGAACCGCCTATAAGACTATCCAGAATTTGAAAGCAACTCTTCGCGACTTCTTCAATATCCCAGGCGAACCGATTAAGTCATACCAAAAGGAAATCGGTTATGTCGCCAAATTCATCTTGGTAGATCGCCGCGGGGGCCGTTGAAAGTTTCGATTTTTCGAAACTTCGGCCGACAATAATTTCAAAATTCTCCAAAATTATTCTCATTGCGCGCCAAGGCGTTACTGCCTTTACGCCCCAAAATCAGCGGGATTCCCCCTGAGAGTTTCGACTTTTCACCATTCGGAATTGGAAGTGAAAAGGCTTGGCGAACTGGATACGGATTTGACCAACGCGGTCAATAGCCCGGAAGGTCTTCCACTGCCAAGCCCGCCTTCCGGGCTATCTGATTGGTGGAAGATGGAAGAAGATTTCCATTCGGCGAACGGCGCGACCCCCCGGCAAGACGAGGCAAAGGGGAAGCCAGAGCGCGAAACTAACTCCGGTCTTCACATCCTGTTTGGCACGTCCCTGACCCCGGAAGAATACCGGGAGTCGTGCCGAAATCTGGCTGAGTATTTTGCGCTTCTCAAAGAGTGGAAATCTCGGGCAAAAGATGAAACGAACCAAGAATCGTCTGAAGATCCGGCTGATTAGAATTCGGCGGTCGTACACCGTCGCCGAGATCGCCGCCGTATTGAAGGTGCACCGGCAAACGGTACGGGCCTGGCATAAAGCCGGGATGAAACCAATTGAAGAGACAGACAGGCCGCTTTTGTTCCTTGGGAATGAAGTCAGGCAGTTCCTGACAAGAAGGCGAGATTCGAAACGTCGCCAGCTT
>JAQVRW010000172.1 GCA_028700875.1 Candidatus Zixiibacteriota bacterium
GCTCCGCGCCATCTATGATCCCCCGCCGTTTCTGTTTATGGCCGGGAAATGGACGGAGGCCGACAACAAGGCGGTCGCGATTGTCGGCTCCCGCAACGCCTCCGAATATGGCAAAACCACTGCCGCCTCGCTGGCGTCGGAATTGGCCCGCCATGGGGTTGCGGTGGTGTCGGGTCTGGCGATCGGCGTGGATGCCGCCTCGCATCGCGGCGCCCTGACCGCCGGCGGGCGGACCATTGCCGTTCTGGGGTCGGGGATCGACGTCGTCTATCCCCCCAACCATGCCGGTCTTTTCAAGGAAATCATGGCCAGCGGCGTGGTCTTGTCGGAATTCTTCCCCGGCATCGGACCGAATCCCGGACATTTCCCCCGTCGCAACCGGGTGATCGCCGGTCTGGCGCGGGCGGTCGTCGTGGTCGAAGCCGGGACAAAATCGGGGGCGCTTTTGACCGCCGATTTGGCGTTGACCCAGGGGAAGAAGCTTTTCGCCGTGCCCGGAAGCGTCGGTTCGGTTCAGTCATCGGGAACCAACGATTTAATCAAGGCCGGCGCATATTTGTTGACATCCGTTGACGATATCTTTACCGTACTGCCGGAATTGAAGAGCGGGTATGCCGCCGGGGCGAAAAAGGTGGCGGCGGACCTGAGCGAAGGAGAGGGCCTGATATTTAACTGCCTGTCGGCCAACCCGATGCAGTTCGATGTTCTGGTCCGACAATCGGGGCTGACAGTCAGCGATGTCTCGGGGTATTTGTTGAGTCTTGAGTTGCGCGGGATGATCAGACAACTGTCGGGTAAACGGTTTATTGTGGTTTGACATGATCGAGAAAATCATCACCGTCACGAACAAACTGGGACTTCATGCGCGCCCCTCGGCCAAAGTGGTCCAGACAGCCGCTCAGTTCAAATCGGAGATCAGCCTTTCAAAAGGGACGATGACGATCAACGCCAAGTCGATGCTGGGCGTGATGGCCCTGGCGGCGGAATTCGGCTCCAATCTTATTTTGCGGGTCGAGGGGGAGGATGAAAAGGATGCCGCCCGGGAAATAGTCAAGCTGTTCAGGCAGAAGTTCAAAGACGCCTATTGATTCCGTGCCGTTCCGGCCGGTCATTGCCGCCGAAACGGTCGGACAATCGATTTAACCGCGTGAGGATGCATGCGGGATATACACAAAGAAGAGATCATACTCAAAGGGATTCCGGTTTCCGGCGGCGTGGCTTTGGGTGAAGCCCAGGTGCTTCGCGATCCGTCGTTTCAGATCGTCCGCCGTCAAATACCGGCCTCGCAGATTCAAGAGGAATTGGCCCGTCTGGATAAAGCTCGCGAAAAGGCCATCGGCGAGCTGCAAGGGGACAAGAGCAAGGCCATCAAGGCGGTGGGAGAACAGGCCGCGAAGGTGTTCGAAGCCCAGGTCATGATCGCCTCCGACCAGCAGTTTTTCCAGGCCGTGGCCGACCGCATCGTCGCCGAACGAATCAACGCCGAATACGCCTATCAGGAAGCGACCGCGGCCACTCTCGACCGGCTGATGAAGTCAAAAGACCCGTATCTGCGCCAGATGGTCCACGATATCGCGGCGGTTTCCGACCGAATCCTGTCATTTCTATTGGGCGTGGGAACAGGCGGCGAAAACGGTTTCGCCAATCCCACCATACTGGCGGGGCGGATATTCAGTCCCGGCCAGATCATGGCCTATGCCAAGCGGAACGTGGTCGGCTTTTTGACCGAAGAGGGCGGCCCGACCTCCCATATGGCGTTGATTATCCGTTCGCTGGGTATCCCTTCGGTCATGGGCGACTTCAGCGTCGGCGAAAAGCTTGTCGCCGGGATGCAACTGATTATCGACGGCAACTCCGGCGATGTCATCATCAATCCCGATATTGAGACGACCAAAAACTACCGGCGGATGCGGGCGCGCAAGCTGACCCAGCCGTTCGGCGTTCTCCTCAATGCGCGATCGATCGCGGCGGTCTGCCGCGACGGGAGGGAAATCGCCCTGGCGGCCAACCTGGAGATCCCCGGTCCGGTGGATGAGCACCTGGTTCGCCTGCGTATCGGCGTCGGCCTGTTCCGCACCGAGTTTCTCTATTTCAACAAGCAGACGTTTCCCGACGAGGAAGAGCAGTACCAGGTCTATTCCGCCATCGCCAAAAAATTCAATCCTCTGCCCGTCACGCTCCGCACGTTCGACTTGGGCGGCGACAAGTATGCCGAGGAGTTCGGCAAGGTCCACGAGGATAATCCCGCCCTGGGATGGCGCGGCATCCGCGTCTCACTGGACGCCACGCGGTTGTTCAAGACCCAACTGCGGGCGATGTTGCGGGCTTCCGCCGAAGGCAATGTCAAAATCCTTCTGCCGATGGTCTCCGACGTCGGGGAGATCAATGAAACTCTCGAACTGGTCGACAAAATCAAGCGGGAGCTGCGGCGCACCGGGATACCGCACAACGACGGTATCGCTATCGGGGCGATGATTGAGATTCCTTCGGCGGCCATGTCGGCCGACTACCTGGCGCAGAAAGTCGATTTCCTGTCGATCGGCACCAATGATTTGATCCAATATACCATGGCTGCGGACCGGGGCAATTTCCGGGTCGCCAAATATTACCTGGGGCATCATCCGGCGGTTTTGCAATTGATCCATATGACGGTTCAGGCGGGGCATGAAAATGGCGTCGCGGTGACCGTCTGCGGCGAAATGGCCGGGGCCAAGCTGATGGCTCCTTTCCTGGTCGGGATGGGCGTGGATGAGCTGTCGATGAACCCGACCCGACTGCCGGAACTGGCGGAATGGATTTCCCGTTTCCGCTATTCCGACGCCAAACGGTTCGCGTCCCGCGTGATGCGGTTGTCGACCGCCGATAAAGTCATGGCCGCCCTGAAGGAAGCGTACGATTACGTTGATAAACTGAAGCAGGGAGACTGGCGGGATGAGCAACCTTGACGCGCTCGGGAGTATCGACTCCCGCGACCCCGGCAACATGTATGGGGCCATCTGTTCCCTGCCGGATCAGATACGGACGGCCGTGACCCTGGCCGGGGCCGTCGCTATCGACCCCAACACATTCGGCGGATTCCACAATATCATTCTCTGCGGCATGGGCGGTTCGGCCATCGGCGGCGATCTCGCACGGTCGCTGTTGGCCGATATTCTTCCGATCCCCATGGCCGTCTGCCGCGATTACCGGCTGCCGTCGTATGCCGGGCCGGACACACTGGTCATTGTCTCGTCGTACTCGGGCAACACCGAGGAAACGCTGACCACGTTTGACCAGGCGCGGGCCAAAGGATGCCGGTTGTACGCGATGACCACCGGCGGCGCGTTGCGGGAGATTGTCGAGCGGGAGCATATACCCTGGACGCTGCTTCCCGGCGGATTGCAGCCGCGCGCGGCCCTGGGATACTCGTTTGTTCCCCTCATGCTGTTTTTGAACCGGATCGGGCTGTCGACGTTCGGACCGTCGTCGTTTACCGCTCTGGCCGATTTCCTGGAGGTGCGCGCAAAAGGGTACGCTCTATCCATCCCCTCCCAAACCAATCCGGCCAAACAACTGGCTCTTCGCCTCTACGGGCGAATACCGATCATCTATTCGGGCCCGTCGGTCACCGATGCCGTGGCGGTCCGTTTCAAGGGGCAGATCAACGAAAACGCCAAGATGCCGGCCTATACCGGCCAGTTTCCCGAATGCAACCATAATGAACTGGTCGGCTGGAAAATCATCGGCGCGTTCCGGGAGTTTCTGCGAGTGCTTATGCTCCGCGACGGCGAGGACCATGAACGGGTGGCCGCCCGCATGGATATCGTCGGGGGGTTGATCGAAAAGCAGGGAGTGGAGGTAATCGATATCCGGTCCGAAGGCGCCGACCGGCTCCAGCGGGCTTTCTCATTGATTCATCTGGGCGATTTTGTCAGCTTCTATCTGGCCGTGCTGAACAGCGTCGACCCCACCCCCGTGGAGGCGATAGAGTCCCTGAAACATGAATTGGCCCGTTTGCCGTGGACTGCGCCCTCCGGGCGCTCCTGACGACTCGGTTCCGGGACCCAGATCCCTGTGTATAGACATCGTGAGAATTCGGACGGGTCGAAACCGCCCTGCCGCCGTATGTCCACTTGCCGGGAGGAGTCATGACCGATAGAATCAAGGAATTCCGGGAACGACGGGAGAAACTCAACGCCAAGATCCTGAAGCGCGGCAACGTCAACGTGAAACGCTTTTTCGGGGTCGATACGGCGGCATACCGGGAGGGCGCCCTGGATGCCAAAACCAAGGAACTTTTGGGCCTGGCGGCCTCGACCGTCCTGCGCTGTGATGATTGTATCACCTATCACCTCATCCGCTGCGCGGAGGAAGGGGTCACCGACGCCGAAATGGATGAAACCATGACGGTGGCGCTGGTCGTCGGCGGATCCATTACCATCCCGCACTTGCGCCGGGCTTATGATCTCTGGGATGAATTACATCAGGAAAAGTAACCCGCGGCTGGCCGCCCGGCCCCCGGCCGCGTGAGATTTATATTGAAATCCACCCTGGAAACCGGTATTATTTTGGGCAATTGAAACCGTTCGCCAGAGCGGCCGTAGATTATAGTGAAAGGCCAACAGGTTGCCGGAAGTCGACGACAAACTGATCCAGGATGCTTTGAGAGGCGACCAAAAGGCGTTTCGAAGTCTGGTCTCCCGGCATCAGGCCTCGGTCTATCATATCATTGTCCGGATGGTCCGCGACAAGGAGCTGGCCGATGACCTGGTCCAGGAAACCTTCATGAAGGCTTTCAGCTCTTTGAGATCGTATCGCTCTGACTACCGGTTTTCGACCTGGCTGTACAAGATAGCTGCCAATTCGTCGATCGACCATCTGCGGAAGAAGCGGATTCAGGCGCTGTCGCTGGACGCTCCCATCGATACCGGCGACGGTCAGGTTGGCCTCGAAGTACCGGACTATACTCATCATCCCGAGGACGAGATGGTTCGGCGGGAGCAATCGGTATCCATTTCCGAGGCCATCGCGGCCCTGCCTGATAAGTACCGTCGGGTGATCATCGCCCGGCACCAGGAAGACAAGTCGTACGAGGAGATTGCTGCGGAGTTGAAGGTGCCGGTGGGGACCGTCAAAGCCCGTATTTTCCGCGCCCGGGAATTGCTCAAGAAACGGCTGCGGAATGTTCGCTAGGAGGCGTGCGGTGGTTGATGCTCGCATGGTCATGATTCCGATGCTGCTGCTGTTACCGGCGGCCTCCGCCGCGAACGCCAAAGAATTCACTTTTCCCTATCAAAAAAGTATCGATGTCGGCACGGCGGTGCAATTGACCGTGGCCAATCTGGCCGGGGAAGTGCGGGTGCAAACCACCACCGAGGGGCAGTTGGTCGTGGAAGCGGTCAAGCATGTCAACGCGGCCGACCGGCGCGAGGCCGATTCGGTGGTGGCCGGTATGGAGATCGAGGTGATCGCCCTGGAAGGGCATTACACGGTCCGGCCGATTTACCCCGACGATGAAAATCGGTCCGAATCCTTCTGGCAAAAGCTTTTGGGCAAATCCGGCGGAGCCGCCTGCGGCGCCATCGACATCACCATTTCCACTCCGTCCGATTGCGACGCCGACATTTCCTGTCAATCCGGGGGGATCACCGTCGACGGCTTGGACGGCAAAGTCGCGATCTCGTCAGCCTCGGGCGACATCATCGCCGGGGGTATTATCGGCGGCGTGACGGTCACGACCGCTTCCGGCGACGTCGCCGTACGCACGGTCGAGGGACCGGTGACGGTGACCACCGAAAGCGGCGACGTCGATTTCCACACGATAACCGGCCCGGTCGATATCAGAAACAATTCCGGTCGTACTATGGGTGAAGACCTGGTGGGGGATCTGACCATCATGCAGCTCAATGGATCGATTGACCTGCGGCGGATCGACGGCGACCTGCGGTTGAAGGCCGGTTCGGGGAAGATCGGCGTGGAGCAGCAATCGGGCGCCCTCAGCGTAACGGCCGAATCGGGCGATATCGTCATCAGGACCGATTTGATTTCGGACAAGGATTTCACGGTGGAGACCGCCTCCGGCTCAATCGAGTTTTCCGTGCCGCTGTCCGCTTCCGGAAGCATCCGGATGGAGACGGGTTCGGGGCGCATCGACACGGAGTTGCCGCTGGCCTTTGACATTTTCGAGAAAAACAGAATCACCGGCAGTTTCGGCGAAGACGGACCGAGCATATCTCTGTCCACTTTGTCCGGCAACATCAAGCTGAGCGAGTATTGAGAATCGACGTGATCGCCATGCGCAGACTATTCATCATATTGGGTGTGATTCTCATGGCCACTCTGGTCATGGCGCAGGATTCGTCGAAGCAGCGTTTCGTTCGTATCACGCATTCGACCGAAGGCACGGTCGCGATCGATTCCGCCGGCGGCGTCTGGCACTATGACGCCGGAAGCGGGGAATTCGTTTCCGGCGAATTGGCCGATGTTAAAACGCTTTCCGATCAGACGGATGAGGATACCTCGGGCGAAGAACTCATGCTCCCGGCGGATATCCGTTGCACGGACGTGCACGAAGGCGATATCAGCCGGCTGTTCAGCGAAGTGGTCGTGGAAGTCGATGAGCGCGTGACGGGAGCCGTGTTCAGCGGCCGCGACGTTATCATCAAGGGGCTGGTGGATGGCGACGTGGTCAGTCTGCGGACGGTGACGGTTGCTGGTACCGGGGAGGTGCGCGGCAACATCATCGC
>JAQVRW010000173.1 GCA_028700875.1 Candidatus Zixiibacteriota bacterium
CCAAACGACCAACGACTTTTCGTTCCCGGCGATGGCGTTATCCGATTCATGATGGATGGCGGTCCCGGCGATATCATCGTTGACCAGTATTTCATCGGTAAGGTCGTATGACAGTTTCGAAAAACGGCAATACACATTGGGACGGTCGGACAAACCGCGGACGTCAGTCCAGCTGATAAGCAGTCGATCCGTGATAACCGAGGCCACCGCCGGCTGAGTTTGAACCCCGCCGGCCGCATCGGCGTTGATCCGGCGATTGGTCCCGACCAAGTTTCCGCCGACATAAATCTGTTGGAGCATGATATCGCCGGCGTCACGACTCTGATCCGTGAACAGGACGGCCCAGTCATACGGGCCATAGTTGGCGACTGCCGGTTCGAAGGCCGCGCTGCCGTCAGCGTCATCGTTGACCTTGAAATCGGTTTTGACGAACCCGCCGTCGTTATACATCACGGCGCCGTGAACGTCGGGCAGGCCGGTGACCGGTTCCGTCCAGAACACGGCCAGATTGCCCAGAGGACTGCCGCTCACGACCGGTTCGTATCGATCGGTCTGCGCGGCGTCGGAGACGGAGACGGGACTGCCGTCTTTGACGACGCCCGAGGCGAAGCGTTGCAGCATGATCAGATTGGCGGCGCCAAACTGCGTCCAGGCGGCCAAAAATCGTCCGCTGGAGGAGATCGACAAATCCGGTTCCCAGTTTGGAAACAGCGCGGCATCCGAGGTCAAAAGAGTGTTGGCTCCGTTGAGGGTCCCGGAGGCCGTCAGCCGTTGTGTATAGATATTCTGGCCGGAGCGGAGGTCCACCCATGCGGCCAGATAGCCATCGGAAGAATTGTAGGCGATCACCGGCATATACCGGGCCGAATCGCGGGAGGAAGCATCGGACAGGGGGAATTCCGCGCCATAGTCCCCCCCCGGCGGCGTTGAATCGACGGAAGTAGATATCGGCGACGTCATTGGTGCGGTAATCTTCCCAGACCACGGCCAAGTCGCTGCTGGTGCCGACGATAATCGATGGGGACCAATGGTTGGACGTGGACAGGTCGCTGTTCACCTTGGTGATCGAAGAGGCCGGGACGCCATTCGTCATGAAAATCCCGAAGACGATGTCGTTTCCGCCGGCGGAGTAGTTTTCCCAGGCAACCAGAAGCGGTCCCGAAGGCGCGCAGGCGGCGTCAAATTCGCCGGCATAGGCGGTAGTAGTATCGGAAACCAGGAACACGGGCGTAAGGACGGTCCCCAGCGAGTCGAAACGGGCCGCCTGAAGAGAACCCGAAACGTCGTCTCTCCAGACCACGAAGAAATTGCCGCTGGTATCGGCACAGACTTTGGGATCGGTCAGATCGTTGTCGATGCCTACGACCAGGGCGGCGTTGCCGTCCAGAGGAGTGCCGCTGTGGTCAAAGATCTGCAGGAATATGCCGGTCGGCCCAAGCCGGTTGTCCTGCCATACGGCCACGAGACGTCCACCCTTCAAACCGGCGGCTTCGATGTTTTGCTGAGCGAAATTGGCCGTCGCCGAGACTTCCGAAACCAGCAGGTCTTCGAATCCCGCGGTCTTGGCCAGAATTGCCGATGCCGGAAGAATGGTCGGAATCGTGACGGGGCCACGCGGAAGCCGCGCCGCATAGTCAGAATGCAGGCTATTACGGAACTGCGCCGGATTCATATCCGGAAGACGAGGATGCTCAGCGGCAAGACCCAATGATGCCGCTATAAAAAGCGCGGCGGCGAGACACGAAAATATTCTTGAGGTCATAGGACGATCCCTATTTTCACGTTCTGATATTCTTTGCGCAACTGATATGCCGGAACCGGGTAACTTTGTCACGTGTTGGCCGACGTTGAGGCGATGCCGATTACCCGTTGTCCAACAAAGCGTTGGCGCGAATCATGCGACGTCAGTTGCGCCCGTGGTCCATTAGCTCAAAAACCGCTGGAGTCTCCCCCATGCAATCAGTTTCATATTCTGCAAACCGTCTCAGGAGCACAAAGCTGTCGTATGGCCGGTGGCGGGTAATCCGTCAGAGCGGTAACTTCCTGCCGCCGACAGCAATATACCGAAGCTGCTTTCTTTGTCAAGCACTTAGACGCAACCGTCCGGTCAAAACGGCGTAGGTTATAGTAGAGAGAGCAACCATTTGACGGCTCGGAGCGTCATACCATGGGGTTAGATGGTTCTGGGATGGAAACTGGCGAAAGCAGTTTGAATATCGGGCAAACGGAAGCCGCCCCGGGGTTGGTTCCTTTTGCCAATGACTACAGCCTGGCCCGGGAGATTGCGGCCGGGAATCGGGAAGTCTTCCGGGAGTTGTACGACAAGAACGCAACGACGTTGTACAACCTGGCCCGGCGGATGATAGGATCGACCGATGAGGCCGAGGATATCGTCCAGGAGACGTTTATCCGGGCCTACCGAAAGATAAACCTTTTCGGCGGACGGTCTTCCCTGTCCAGCTGGCTGTACCGGATATGCATCAACATCGGCCTGGAGCATCTCCGGCGGAAAAAGGGAGTGTGTGAGAGACTGGATGAAACCAACTGCGGCGCGGTAGAGCCGGACCAAAAGCAGGTGATGCTTCGACGGAAACTGGACAAGGCAATAAAGCACTTGCCGCAGGGTTGCCGGATGGTTTTCGTACTGCATGATATCGAAGGCTTAAACCATAAGGAGATCGCGGATCGCCTGCAGTTGTCCGAAGGAACATCCAAGTCTCAATTGTTCAAAGCCCGCGCCATGTTGCGGAAGATATTGACCGGACGGGAGAGTGGTTCTGATGTTTAGGAGATGCCGTTGCCGCAGGGTCCTTCGCCTCGTATCGATGGGGCTGGATGAACCCCTGACGAATGGGCGACAACGGAAGATTGAGGCCCATTTGGCCCAATGCCCGGCGTGCCGGGCCGAGGCGGCCTTTTATCGGGAGATCAAGGAAGCGGCCCAGGCGATAGAAAACAGGCCTGCCCCGGATTATATCTGGGACAGAATCGTGTTGCAGACGGACGAGCACCCCTGGGGTGAAGGGGCCGTGGAATCGATGGTCCGGGTGTCGATAGAGTACGCCCGACGGTTGTTATTCGGACGGTTGCGCCCGGCGGCGGTTTTCGCGACCGGTTTGATCCTGGCCCTGTCCATCACCATGCCCAACCAGATACCGGGGGAATCGGAAGCCCGGCCGCTGACATTCGTGGAAGCGGAACGAACCTCGACCGAATACCTGTCGTTCATGCTGGCCATGGAAAGCGATCGTTTCCCGGTCGAAGTCCAGGATTATTACCTCAGTCAACTGGGAGGGTTGGATCAACGGATTCGGACGGTGAAGACCGCCCTGCGGCGGTTTCCCGAGAACCGGGCCATCCGGGCTCAGTTGGTTGCCGCCTATCAGCAAAAAATCACCTTGTGCAGGCGGCTGCAAACGGTACATTATGGCATAAGCAGGGAGGATTTTGCAGGAAGGGTAGTCCCGCTGGATAAACGAGGCTGTTATGAGTAAGCGACCCACCGGTCGACAAACAACGACAATCATCGCCGTCGCCATTACCGTTGTGTTTATGCTTTGTGGCGCCGGCCTTTGGGCGGCTCCCCCGACACCGGAGCCAACCGAACCGGATGAAGGCACTGTCATCATAGATGAAGACGCCTTCCGCATGGGCGAGGATTACCTCGATCTTATCAGGAACCTGAAGGATGTTCTGGGCGACTTCGACGAATTCTACCAGGAAACGGGACAGGCATCGTTGGCGCCGATTGCGAGGTCATCCAAAACTCTGCAGGAAATGCTTAAGAAGGATTCTCCCCGGGTCACTCATGATGAACTGGTCGAGAAACTGGATGACATGATCGAAAAGATGGATCAGGTCATCGAGGACGCGGAGGAAGGCGATTCCCAGTTGAAGCGCCGCCACTTGCGGGAGCTGGAATCGTTTTCCGAGGATTTGTCGGACATCAGCGATGAGTTCGACAGCGAGTTCTCGGAAAAAGAGTTTGAGAAGTTACTGGATCCGGAAAAGCTGTCCAAGATTATCGAAAACGCCACCCGTCAGGCGGAAAAGGCCATGAAACTGGCTTTGATCCAGCAGAAAGAACTTGACTCCCAATTACTCCTCATCCCGCCCACCCCGCCTTCTCCATCCTCGCCGAGAATCAGCGCTTCGGGCCGCGCCAAGGGCGCCTATTCGATCAAGAAAGGCCAGCACGACTACGATGATTCGTTGAAGCAAACCGCCACGATGACGGTGGCCAGCCGCGGGACGAAGATAGAGGTACGGAACGATATCGGCGGAATCGAGGTCCATACCTGGAATCGTTCGGAGGCGACGGCCAATTTGACCATCAATTTCACCAGCGGGTCAAGCTCCAGCCGGACGATGGCCCGGGATATCAAGCTGACTGTCTCCGGCACCGACAATGGGATGGTGTTTAAAGTCCTCTACCCGGACGATGAGGGCAAGACGGTCGGAATCGTGTCCTCGCAGTTGAAGGTCACGCTGCCGGCGGCGAACCCGGTCGTACTCGTAAACTCGTTTGGGCCGGTAGCGGTCGCCGATCTTCAGAACAGCCTGACCATCTCCTCCAGTTTCGGTTCGGTCGAGGCGAAGCGCATCACCGGCGACGTCCAGATCAGCAGTTCCACCGGAGGAGTCTATGTCGAGGGAGTCACGGGACGGTTGGACATCGGCAATTCATTCGGCGATATCGAAGTCATCAACGCCAACGGTTCCATCTCCCTGTCCAACAGCTATGCTTCTATTGCCATTCGCAATTCATCGGGCATTCTGGATATCGCCAATTCCGGCGCGGTGGCGGTAACCGGGCACAAAGGAAATGTCTCCCTTCAGTCGAGCAACGGCGAGGTGGAGCTGTATAAAATCACGGGCAATCTGAACGCCACCAATTCATTCGGGGGGATGCGAATCGAAAGCGTATCGGGCGAGGTCACCGCGGAAAATTCCAGCGCGGCTATGGAAATCTCCGATATCGGCGGGCCGGTACAGGCGACCAACCGATTCGGGTCGATCGAAATCGACGACGCCAGGGGAACCGTCCGGGCCGAATCCTCCAACAGTGATATTTCGGTGGAACAGGCCGGCGGCGGCGTGACGATCGTCAACCGGTTCGGCAAGGTCACGGTCAAGGGAACCGGAGGCGCCGTGCAGATCGATAACAGTAACGCCGTGGTGGACGTCTCCGACGTCCGGGGCGCGGCCGTTATCACCAACCAGTTCGCACCGGTTATCGTTGTCAACGTCACGGGTACGGTCGAGATCGACAACCAGAACGCCTCGGTGGACCTGGCCGATATCGGCGGGGCCGTGACCGTCCATACCACTTTCGGGGCGGTTTCCGGCGAGAATCTGAAAGGGCCGTTTGCGATCGACAACAAGAACGGCCCGGTGGAGTTGTCGCGTTTTACGGCGATTCCCAGGGGTTGCGAGGTTCACACCACGTCCGGGGATATCACGATCGAATTACCGCCCGCGGGGCGGTACAACGTCGACGCCAGCACATCCTGGGGGAAGATTCAGACGGACCTGCCGATGAAAATATCCTCGGGCGGCAATACCATGTCAGGCGAATACACGGCCGGCAGCAGCTATCCGACCTTGACGTTAAAGGGCGAGAATTCCTCGATCATCATCTCCACGCGACCATAACGCGGTTTCCCATAAAATCACATACAAACCGGCCGCTCGGATCACCGGCCACCCGGTTGCTTTATCCGGCGTCACGATCGGGTCATGACGCCTTTCTTGCGATACATTCAGATTGTTCAGCCGACCTGTTCGACGAGATAGTTTTGGATGCCCATCTGCTTGATCTGATCCAGCTGCGCCTCAATCCAGTCGATATGGTCTTCCTCTTCCTTGAGGATGTCCTCGAGGAGCTCGCGGGTGCCGTTGTCCCCCAGTTCCGCCGCCTCCTTGACTGCCGCGTTGTATCCCTTGTCGGCGACATTTTCAGCACCAAGGTCGTTCTTCAACATGTCCGGAACTTCGCCGCCGATATGGATATCATTGAGCTTGCTGACCACGGGGCGGCCCTCGAGGAAGATTATCCGGGCGATCAGTTTCTCCGCATGCTTCATCTCATCGATGGCCCGTTTCTCGATCTTCTCGTGCAGATGCGCATACCCCCAGTTGTCGCACATTTCGGAATGAACCATGTACTGGTTGATTGCGGTCAGCTCATCGGCCAAAAGCTTGTTGAGCGTGGCTATGATTTTGTCGTTGCCTTTCATAATGTCGTGCCCTCCGATAGAATTTATAGAGTATACGATAATTGTCGCCTTCTTCTTGGCCGGAATTTGCGATTCCGGCCGGCCGGCATCAATGGGATTCACCTATGCGCCGGGGCAAAACAAAACAGGCCGCTTGTGGGCGGCCTGCGTACGATGTCTTTATGGTCTTGGGGGCGTTCCGTCAGTCGCCGGCGGAAACCGGTTTGCGTCGGTCGGCGCCCATCGCCGTCATCTGTTCTCTGAGGCGGTCTTCGATATTCAGGATATCGGTGTCATCGTGATAATGGGTGGTGTCGAAGCTGGAGAGCTTCTTGAGTTCCTCCAGCACCATCGAAATCGTTTCCACCGACTTGATGATGATCGCCATCGAGTCGACCGCCACCTGCTGGGTGTCGTTAACCGTCCCTTTGGAAACGGCCAGTTCGACCAACTGCGCGCGGCCGAGGATGGTGGCCGAGGCGTTGTTGATATAATGCGACAGCGTG
>JAQVRW010000174.1 GCA_028700875.1 Candidatus Zixiibacteriota bacterium
ACCTTTCTTGATGAACGCCCGCAGCCGATCGGTGTCGAAATTTCCCTTGAAGGCAAAATCCGACTGCTCATCATCCGATTCCGGGCAGGGGAAATCGACCGGAATCCCACCCTTGTGCATGGTATTGGCCCGGGTCGTGTCGAAATGGGTATTGTTGGGGACATAGTCCCCCTTCTTGACGATCGTGGAAAAGAGGAGATTCTCGGCCACCCGCCCCTGATGACAAGGCAGGATAAATTTCTTTTGGAAAATCTCCCTGACCGTCTCCTCGAAATGGAACCAGTTGCGGCTGCCGGCATACGATTCGTCGCCGATCATGAGTCCGGCCTGCTGATACTGCGACAACGATCCGGTGCCGGAATCGGTCAATAGATCGATAAACACATCTTTGGCGGGAATTCTGAACACGTTGAATCCCGCTTCCTTGATTATCCGATACCGCTCCTTCTCCGGCGGAAGGCTGATCGGTTCGACTACCTTAATCCGGAACGGTTCTATCGGCCTCTTTGGCATACCTTATTTCCTATCCTGTGGTCCATGTTCCGTCAATATATGGATCGTCACGCCTTTTTCAAGGCAAATTCCGGGACGATCCTCCCCACGATCATGTTTCGATAGTTGGTTATCTGCGGCAGAACGAACGGTTTCAGATGCGTCATGTCCACTCCCTCCAGAAGACCGAGTTGACGCAGAACCTCTATCACCACCGGATACAACGCCCGCTCGTTGCCGTCCAGAATCTTGACTGCGATTCCCACCGATGGTTCGCTGAAGCCTATCCCTTCGACTCCCTCGGCGCCGATCTTATTGATCACGTTGCCGGGAAAAGTCCGCGCCAGCGCCAGATCGAACCGCCCCTCCCCCGACACCATCTCCGGATGAGCCGTCATAGCCTTCTTGATCCGCCCCAGGATGGCGCGCGTGGCCGGATCGTCGCTGATCTGATTGGACAGGCGCACGTAGGCGATCGCGGCCTGCTTAAGCGGCATCCCGAACACCGGCGCGCTGCACCCGTCGATTCCGATCTTTATCTTCTCCCGGGGATACCCGTACAACTCACTCACCCCATCCAGAACCAGTTGCTGAACTTTTCCCGCCGGATCGAGGTATCGGGTCGGATCCTCTTTCAGAAACCGCGCCAGCGCCAGAAAGCCGCTGTGTTTGCCCGAACAGTTGTGCTGCAGCGGAGAAAAGTTTTCGTTGGCCCGCGGCAGACGGTTCTGCAGGGCATAAAACATCGGCTGATGAGTGCCGCACATCAGGTACGATTCATCCAAACCGGCCGTATCCAGAATGGATTTGACCGTCCGGACATGTTCCTCCGTCCCGATATGCGACCCGCACATGATCGCCAATTGTTTATCCGTGAAATGATAATAATCGGCCGCACCCGAACGAAGCAGGGCGATCGACTGAAACGGTTTGGCCTCCGACCGTGCTTGCGTGAAAAAATCGGGTTCCCCGACATAATGGGTCAATTCACCCTTGGCATTGACCACCGCCACGGCGCCGTGATGGACCGACTCCTGCCCCTCGCCTCTATATACGGTCGCTACGATTTCGTGCATACAATGGTTCTTTCCATTCATGGACTCACAAAAGTATCGATCCAATGTACTGAATCTGCCTCATTTGGCAAGCCTTCGGGGCCATTTTCTTTGCCCTGCCGGCCAAACCATGAACGTCGGATAAATGTGGTTTACATCATCATCGTCAGGATGAATGCACCACGAAAGTGGACTTATGGGACAGCCTTTATATTAATGAACCGAAAATCGCCGCACGCGCGTCTATCGACGGCGGCCACCCCTGGATGATATTCGTCTCAACGGGCGGCCGAACGGTTTGCGCAGTTTCTCGGCGCGCGCCTTTTCGACGATAAACGCCGGCAGGCTGCGCGGCGCCTTATCGAACGGCAGAGCCGGCACCTGCTTGACCGAAAGCCCCGTTCGTACCAATCGCTCGATATCCCGGATATCGCTTCGCTGATCGAACGTGGCGAATGAAATCGCCCGACCGGCCATCCCTGCGCGGGCGGTGCGGCCGATGCGGTGCACATAATCCTGCGTTTGACTGGGCAGATCGTAATTGACCACCAGTTCGATCCCGACTACGTCGATGCCCCGCGCGGCGACATCGGTGGCGACCAGCACGCGGTATTTGCCCGATTTGAATCCCTCGAGAGCGTCGCGGCGTTGCGCCAGGCTGCGGTCGGAATGAATTTCCGCTACGGAATGTTTCATGACGCGTACATCGCGGGTGAGTTTGCGCGCCCCGTGCTTGGTGCGGGTGAAGACCAACACCGGTCCGTGGTATTCGGCCAGCAAAACCTCGAGAAGCCGGGTTTTCGCTTCTTTCTCGATAAAGAATACTTCCTGGACGACCTTATCCGCGGTGGTCCCCGACGGAGCGATCTCTATATTGATCGGCAGCTTCATATGCTGACGAGCCAGGCCCACGATCTCCGGCGGTATGGTGGCGGAGAACAACATGGTTTGCCGATCCTTGGGGATCATTCTCAATATCTTATTGAGCTGCGGCGCGAAGCCCATATCGAGCATGCGGTCGGCCTCGTCCAGGATAAGAATCTGAATAGTGGACAGATTCACCACCCGCTGCTCAAGAAAATCCACTAAACGTCCCGGAGTGGCGATTATCACCCGTGGCTTTTTTTCCAGCGCCCGCTTCTGCGGTCCCTCCGGCGCGCCGCCGATCACCACGGCCGTGCGAAGACCAAGGGGCCCTCCCACCGTCTGAAGCGCTTCGTTCACCTGGATCGCCAGTTCGCGTGTCGGCAGAAGCACCAGCGCGCCCCCCTTGAGCTGCGCCAGTCGTTGAATCAAGGGAATACCGAAGGCAAGTGTTTTGCCGGTTCCCGTCTGGGCGATGCCGATCAAGTCCTTGCCTTCAAGGCCGATCGGAATCGAACGGCGCTGGATGGGGGTCGGCTCCGTGAATTTGAGACGGGCAATGGCTGCCAGCAGTCCTGGGGCGATACCCAAGCCGCCGAATGCTGAAGGATACGAAGGTTTTACCATTGGTCCAAGGTACTATCAACTTGCCCCAAAAGATAGTCTAAACTTGCGAATCTTCCTGCCATGCGGAACACCAGGCGGCAGAATCGAAATCGATGGCATTCTTCTACTGATTTGCGGCCGAAAAACCGCTATTTTTCGTTGGTACGACATGGCGGAGTTGAAGTTGCCGGGAAATGGTTTCGCTTTGTTATTTTTGGTGTTTTCCAACGCAACGTTGCTTCTGCGCGCCCACGCTGTCATTCCCGCGGCAAGCGGGAATCCATCTTTCGCGGGATTTCCCTGGATACCCGCCTTCGCGGGTATGGCAGGCTGGTGGCGATGCAAAATCGATGGCATTCTTCTACTGATTTGCGGCCGAAAAACCGCAATATTTCGTTGAATTAGTATGGCGGCGTTGCGGTTGCAGGGAAATGGTTTCGATTTGTTATTTTTGATATTTTTCGCCATTTTGTAATATAAAGTAATACTCATTTTTCGATTCTTCTCACGCTGAAAAGCAAGCGTTTGAGCCGACTTTTGGCCCCGTCCGACACGCACACATATAGAAGGCGATGGTTTCATCTGATAAAGGGGGCGGCTTCGTAATCACCATCAAAGTGGTGTTGATTCAAGGCGCTGGCGAGGTAGTATTGATATTTCTTGGATGGGATACCCCAGCCTTCAGGCTGGGGATAGTGACGTCGGGAAAAAAGCCCCCATCCCCGGAGGGGATGGGGTACCACGTCAAGCTCGGCAACGTCGCAGAAAACCTCCCGCGTTACTCACTGAAGATGCGCACCTTCTCGTCATCGGTGTCCACGTCGATACTCATCGTGCGCAACGCCTCGATCAATTGGTTCAGCGTGTCCGTGTCGATATGGCCTAGATCAATGTCGATTCCCTTGTCTCTCAAGGCGCTCGAGACCTTGTCCTGCGCCTGCCCCGGCAAGAGCCGCCCTAATTTGACCCCCGCTTTCACCAGCGCCAGCGGTATGCGAATATTGACATCTTCCTTGCGTCCCGAGGGTCCCTGCTTCTTCTGCACGACCACATGAAGGAACTTGGCCGAGGATTTGTCTGTCGTCTCGACTTTGTCCTCTCGTTCGGGGCGACCGGCGCTCTCCAGCGCGGTCAACAACCGTTCGGCTTCCTCGATAGTGACCTTCTTGTCGGCCACCATCTGCAAAATCCGTATCCGTTCCTCACTCATTTTGGCCTCTTTCATGTAATTGCCCCAAGGCTTCCTCCACCGTTATCTCTCCCCGCTCCAGCCGGTCGATAACCGTTTGGGTCGATGAGACGGTGTCGATAGCCACAAAGGTCAGTTTGTCCGCGATTCGGTTCAAGCGGCTCTTGATGGTCGGATAGCTGACGCCGAAATGTTCCTCCATCGCCTTGATCGACCCGTGACTGCGAACGAACGCGGCGACAAAGACCTGTTCATCCATCGGCAATGCCGCCAAGGGCGGCAGGGTGAATTCCCCCTCGATCGCAACCCCGGTTTCCGGCAAGCGGACCCGCTCGATAACGAAAGGCCTCCCGCCGGCCAGATTTACCAACATATCCCATTCCTGCGCCATAAACACCACCATTAAATAATTTCAATACAATATACGGCTATTTATGAATATTGTTCAACATTATTTTCGATATACTTAATATTTCTTTATGTCGATATAAAGTTTATGAATTGGTGCCGGAGGCGGGTAACTTCAGATTTGTTTGGTATTCAATGATTTAATGAGAAGGGGGCCCACCCCCGGCACGTGCATTCCCTTGCCTCAGGTACTCCCTCGGAAAGGGTTCCTCCCCTCCGCATGCCCCCCAAGGGCCATCTGCATCAGGACCTTCCCCCTTTTCCTCCGGGCCTCGGAGCGGGCTCCCCATTTGATCTATGGCGTGCGATCCACCGCCAAATAATACTTCAAGAGATCCCCCCCCTGAGAATACATAAACGTCAGGCGATCGATATTATCCGGCGTGATCTCGAATTTCTTCAGCATCCGGGCCAAATCGGCCGAATCGAACTGCTTGTCCAGCCCCTCTTGCACGGCATAGATGACGATCTCGTAAAACCTGTACCAATCAATGGGATGCAAAGTATGGCAGTCTGCCGTGCGAACGAGGTTCTCCACCTGCACGCGCAAATCCTCGACGGTCCCAGCCATGAAGCCTCCTTCCAGTGTCAGACCGACTCTGTGATGTTCTTGAACGGCTCCGCCGCTGGTGCCAACGGCAAAAGCCGGGTCTTGCGGTCGCGTCCCTCCGCGTGTCGTCGCCGACAGCCGGACCCCATCTTCCTGTCGTATGACTAATGTAATTTAATATCTGTGTCAAGGAGAAATATTAAAACCATACACACGTTTTCCTTCCACCTCCGCAAACCCGGTCATGGCAACCGCGCCGGGCGGACATACCGATACCCGCTGTCGACGGCCATCGCCTGCGGAAACCCGGCGGCGCCCGTCCAAACCCGCCTTTGACCGGCCACAATCCCATTGACAAACCGGCGGCGGGGCATATATTGGTTGATTGTCGCCAAACCTGTGGAATACAATGATGGACTTGGACCTTCAGGGAAAGATCGAACGTTTCACCCTCCCGGAGATATTCCAGTTGGTGTCCACCGGGCGCAAGACCGGGACGCTGGGGATTCAACGGGACGATGATATCGTCATGGTTTATTTTCGAAACGGCTCCGTCATTTATGGTTATGGACCGCGCAAGACCTACCATATCGGACGGATGCTGGTCGAAATGGGGCGGATAACGCCCGGTCAGCTGGATGAGGTGATCGCCGAACAGGCGGCCCCCACCGCCGGAGACAAGCGGCTGGGCCAGTTGCTGATAGAAAAACGGTATATCGACCGGGCCGACCTCGAAGAGGCGGTCCGGCGCCAGGTGGAAGAATTGATTTTTTCGTTGATGTCGTGGGACCGGGGTTCATTCAAGTTCTATGAAAACCAGTTCCCCACGGAAGAAGAAATCACGGTCAACCTGTCCACCGAAAACGTCATTCTGGAGGGCCTGCGGCGTTTGGATGAGATGAATCGACTCAAGGACTGCCTGCCGGACTTCGCCACGGTCTATGTTTTGGCGCCGGCGGAACCGGGTCAGGTCCGCAATGTGTCGTTGAAGCCGGAAGAATGGAATATCCTGGCGTTGGTCGACGGCCATAAAAACATCAACGATCTTCTGCTCTCCTCGCCGTCGGAGTCGGTCGAAACGCTCAAGCATATCGCCTCCCTGCAATTGGCCGGATTGATCAGACCCTCGGTTCAGGCCGCCGATCAGGACAAACTGGAATCGATGGTGGCTCACCTGAGCCGGCTGATAGAAAACTACCTCACGCGAAATACGAGCAAGACCATCGCCGATGGGACCGTCGCGGGATCGGATCATGACCAGATCTGAGCTTTTGGACAGAATGGAAGATTCGTTGACGCGGCTGGTCGAGGGGATGCTGGCCGAAAAAAACGAAGCGATCGATTTCCTGACGGAGCTCGACCGCCTGGATGATATTGAGATCGATCTGCATCGCGGAATCGAAATCGATCAGCGCCTGACCCGTTTCTTCGCGGATCATACGGGCTGGATGGACGGCAAGTCGCTGATGTCTTCCCAAAAAAGCCAGGCCGGGGCATTGCTGAAGGAGATCGGTGAGGCTTTGTCGAACCGGCAGGACGAGGAA
>JAQVRW010000175.1 GCA_028700875.1 Candidatus Zixiibacteriota bacterium
GACTTCATCCAGGAAGATGCTGCCGCGGTGGCACTGTTCGAATTTGCCGATCCGTTTGAAATAGGCGCCGGTGAAAGCCCCCTTCTCGTGACCGAACAGTTCCGATTCCAGAAGCGTATCCGAAAGCGCCGCGCAGTTGACCGACAAGAAGGTGTTGTTGCGTCGGCCGCTGTTGCGGTGGATGGCGTGAGCCACCAGTTCCTTGCCGGTGCCGGATTCTCCGAAAATCAAAACCGCGGCGTCGGTCTTGGCGACCTGGCCGATCAGTTTGGCGATCTCGACTATCTCGGGGGATTGGCCGATGATTTCGTTGGCCGGCATGTCTCCCTCCGGCTGCACGATCGTCCGGCCGGCTTCGTGCGCATAGCCGCAGGCTTTGTTGACGATGTCGATCAGTTTCTCGACTTCGAACGGCTTGGTCAGATATTCATAAGCCCCTTCACGCATCGCTTCCATGGCGTTTTCGGTGGAGACATAACCGGAGATGACGATGACGGGCAGCTCGCGGTCGATGCTGTGGATGGAGCGCAGAAGATCGAGACCGGAACATGACGGGAGATTGACATCCAGCATGACGAGATCGAGTTTGTCCTTGTTGTCGGTGACATAGCGAGTGGTCGCTATGCCATCATCGAGATGATGAAAAGCATATTTTTCGGGATCAAACAAATTGATCACTGATTGTGACAGATCGATGTCGTCGTCGACCAGGAGTACTCTTTTCATCCCGTCTTTCCCCATAACACGTTATGGTATAGTACAATAATCGGCTGATTCCGGAGAAGCATTAGTGTCGGAAGAGAAAAACAGCAGTTCTAAGCAATCACTTTTTGAGCTGGTACTTTTCTATAAGGTCATAGAGGGTCGTTCGGCTGGTGCCCAATTCCCGGCTGACTCGCGAGATATTCCAGTTATTTCGGGTGAGCGAATCGGCCAGGCATTTCCTTTCACTCTCTTCTCTAACTTCTTGTAAGGTGCGGCCTTTGACGCCTTCGGACGAAGCCTGAGGAAGGGTCAGGTCCTGGGGCCGTATCCTTTTGTCCTGGGCCATGATAACGGCCCGTTTGATCTTGTTTTCCAATTCCCGGACATTTCCCGGCCAGTCATAGACGGCGATGGCCCGCAAAGCCGCCTCGGAAAACCCCAAGCCCGTCTTGTTGTTTTCACGGGCATAGCGATTGAGAAAAGTCCCGGCTAATAAAAGAATATCATCGCCGCGCAGGCGCAACGGCGGCATCGGGATAGTGATGACCGAAAGACGGTAATATAAATCTTCCCGAAACGCGCCGTTTTTGACCTCATCGATCAAGTCGCGATTGGTGGCGGCCAAAATCCGGACATCGAGACTGATCTCCTCCCGCCCGCCGATTCGTTCGATCTTGTGGTCTTCCAGGACTCGGAGCAATTTCACCTGAAGCTTCAGCGACAGCTCCCCAATTTCATCGAGGAATATCGTCCCCCGATCGGCCATTTCGAACTTTCCCCGTTTCTGGGTATAGGCGTCGGTGAAGGCCCCTTTTTCATGGCCGAACAATTCCGATTCGAGAAGGTTCTCCGGTATAGCGCCGCAATTGATGGTGACGAACGGACTGTCCCGGCGGGGACTGGAGGCATGAATAGCCTTGGCCGCGAGTTCTTTTCCCGTCCCGGACTCCCCCGTTATCAGGACGGTGTAGTCGGTCCCGGAGACGGTCTTGATGATGCGGTACACTTCCCGCATCCTGGCCGATTCCCCGAGGATGCTTTCGAACGATTTCAGGCGCGCCAGTTCCGAAGCCAGCCGGCTGTTTTCCTTCTCCAGCTGGGCCACAACGATGCCCCGCTCGATGATGATCTTCAACTGGTCCAAATCGACCGGTTTACCGAAGAAATCATACGCTCCCCTGGCGATCGCGGTCAGGGCATGTTCCTTTTCACCATGACCGGTGACCATGATCACTTTGCAATAGGGATTTATGTCCAGGAACTTTTCGATCAAATCCAATCCCTCGACCGCTCCCTCACGCGGAGTCAGGGAAATGTCCAGAAGGACGACATCGGGCGCCTCCTGATGGGCCAGGTCCAGCGCCTGCGCGCCGCCGGAGAGTTCGCGCACGGTATAGGTATCGGCCAGCGCCCATTTCAGCTGCGAGCGTATCCCCTCTTCGTCGTCGACCACAAAGACAGTATGCTTTTCCATCTCACTTGTCCCCCGGAAGGAAAACGGTAAAGGTCGTTCCTTCCCCTATGCGGCTGTCCACTTCCAGGCGGCCCCGGTGCGCCCGGATTATTTCCCGCGACTGATACATGCCGATCCCCAAGCCGTGCGGTTTGGTCGAACTGAACGGTTTGTACAACCGGGTGGCGATAAACTCCGGGTCCATACCGATCCCGGTGTCGGCGAAGGCCACTCCCACGGTGCGGTCGCCGGTGGGCGGGCAGACTTTGATTTGCAACGTTCCTCCGTCCGGCATCGCCTCGATCGCGTTCATGACCAAATTATCGAAGACCGAACCGACCTTTTCCGGGTCGACGTAAACTGTGATACCGGCAGGAACATCGAACGTCAGGGCGATCGACGTCACCGTATCCAGCTTGATCCGTTCCAGGGTTTTGCCGATAAGCCCGGCCAGATCGGTTTTCTCCAGCGACAACTTATCGCCTGATTTCTGTTCCGTCAAGCGCGAGAGGATTTTCCTTTGGCGATCGACGGCCTTGCCGATGGTCACCAGCGCGGCTTTCTGGAATTCCGGATTCTGAATGTTCTTTTCGGCATTCTGCATGAGCATTGACAACATGGCTACCGAATTTTTCAGATCATGCATGACAAACGTCGAAATCCGGTGAAAGGATTCGATTTCGCGGGAGACGACCAATTCATCGGTCATCCGGGCGGCGAGAATGGTCAGCGCCACCGGACTGGCCGCGGCCTCGATAAACCCGATCTCATCGGATGACAATTCCCGTCCATCGCTGTGGTAGCCGATCCCCCAGAAGCCCAGGAATTGTTGGCGGGCCACAAACGGGGCCAGAAGAAACGCCTTGAAGGCGACCGGTTTTTCACACTCCGTCAATTGTTCCGCCTCGGCCGGAGCCTTCTCCCTCAGAGTCGCCGTTTCGATGGGACGACCGAACCGATACAGCCAGTCGGCCAGGTGTTCGAGGCGCGCCCCCGGGATGCCGCGATCGATGCCGTCGCCGGAATAGAGCGTGTAGTTTTCCGACGACGCCGGTTCTTTGATGACAAAGCAACTGTGGTTTATCTTCAGGAGCCGTTGCAAAAGCCCGTTGGTCCGCTCATAGATGCCGTCCAGATTGAGCGTGACCGAAACCTCTTCGGCGAATTCCTTCCATTCCTCGGCATAGACTCCCCGCCGGGGCATGGACGAGGTGGCCATGGAGATGGCCTTCAAGCGCGAGCGCAACGTCTGTGATACGACCAGGATCATGAAGGTGAAGACCATAAGGATAAGGGTTACCACCGAGAAGAACAATCCTTCGTCGAGCTTGTATTTGACGAGCAGTTCCCCGACGCTGCCGACGAGCAGAAAGTAGACGCCGATCAGGACGACGGCGAGGGAGGAATAGACCGCCTTGCGGGTCAGGATGATGCCGTTCGACACCGGATCGAAGAGCATGTAATGGCGAGTCAACGGCACCCCGACCAGCGCGGCCAGCAGAAAGACGGCGCAGGTCATCCAGTCACTCACCTGTCGATACAGCATGGCCACGGTCGTCATGGCCAACAAGGCGATGCCATAGGCCACCAGCGGAAAGAACGACCGCCGGATTCTCTCGCGGGCCATCCCCAGCGATGATCGATAGCAAACCTCGATGGCGTATAGCCCGGCGGTGACGGTTATGGCATAGAAGGCGCTGATAATCAGGTAGAGGCGTTTCAGATCCAGATACCACCGGTCGCCAAACATGGCCACATCCACGGCCCGCGCCCAGCAGGCATATATGAAAAGGGCCAGAGAGAAGGCGAGCGCCAACCAGGGCAGGCGCCGCCCGTTATGCCCGTATTCCGATCGATCAAGCCCCCATCGGGCGGCCAGCAGATACCAGGCCGACGGCAAAAAAGAAATATGGAAGAACAGCGGATAGTACCCGAGCGACCAGAAAGCCGAATGCGAGCTGGTTTCCATGCCGACGGCGATCGGCCCGGCCAGATTTACCAACAGGAAAAAGACAAAAGGACGGCCGTAGGGCTGGAGCCGTCGAGTGAGCAGCATCACGACGGTCAGCACCCCCAACAGTAAACCGGAAAAAAGAATGACGGCCTGAAGCGGGTTCATCTATCGCTCTGATTGATATCCATAAAAAACTTCACCGACGTACCCAGGAGGACGAAATTGACGGGAACGTCCACGGCGATGGAAATCACAATCAGAATATAAACCAATTCGGGATTAAATGACGAAACAATTTTGGCCGATTCGGACACCGCCCATGAGGCCGGCAAGCCGACCAGGTACGGTAACAATACGAGTCCGATCGCGACAAAGGGATGCCGGAGGCTGACGCCCAGGGCTCGGCGAATGATGCGGCCCAGGGATTCCCCGCCCCGCATGATGCTCGGCAGAAGGAACAGGCAGAGGGCATAGATCAGGACGGTCAACAAATGGATAACGCCCGTCATCGCCACCTGGCGGCGGGGCGCCGACTCCAACGAATATCCCAGGACATTTTGCAGGAAATCAAAGAAGTACCGGTTGAGCAGATAGAGGATGATTATCACCGCGCCCCAGACGAGGGTCAGCTGGAGATACCGACCGGCGGCCTTTCTGAAGGAAGTCATAAGCAGCGGCGGTTCGCCGCGATACAGGGCCATGAAGAGGTCGATGACGACGCCGAACAGCAACGCCTCGGCAAACAGGCCGACAATCAGGCGGGCGTAGCCGAAGTAATAGGGCATGAGCACGAAGTGCGCCGGGTAATGGAAGAATGCGGCCGAATATTCCGGCGAGATCAGGCGAACCCATCCGGACAGTATCGGGCCGGTGATTGGCGAAAAGAGATAGTAATGCCAGGCCGCCAGGACAAAAGCGATCAGGGCTTGAATCAGAAGCGGCGCCCATACCGAGGGGTACCGCATCTGCCGCAGTGTCCGGCCATACAGGTACCAGAATTCCGACCATCGTATCCGTTCAGCCATGCTATCCCCCGCCTCCGCCTTTTATGGAACTGGAACTACGTTTGACTCGGATGATGCGCCCTGCACGTCGAAGATGAACACTTGATAATAAAATGGTCCGGTCCCGGTGGGTTTGTCGGTATAGGACGTAGTCCCAGTGTTGTTGATAATCGTGATGACGAGGCTGTCGTCATACCCGGATATCGCTGACTTGCCCCGCAGCAGCCGGTAAGACTCGAAATCGGCGGCATCGGATGCGAGCCAGGTCAGGACGACCGAAGAATCGTCGGGACGATTGGCCGCCAGCACGGTTGGATCAGGAGCCTCGTTGTCCAGTGTCGCGAGAGATCCGACGTTCGACCCGGCGGAATTGCCGCGTGTGTCATACACGTACAACCGATAGTAGTACGTGGTCGCAGCGGCTAGTCCCGTATCCCGATAATTCGTGGTTCCGACGCTGGTCACGGTCGTGACCAAAGTCTGGGTCGGAAACAACGTATCCGCGACCGGCGCATCCGACCGGAACAGTCGATAGGCGGCGAAATCGGAAATGCCCGATTTGGTCCAATCCAGGGCGATTTCGCGCGAGGAGACGGGATACCCGGTCAACGTTACCGGGTCGGGCGTGCAGGTGGCGGAGAGACGGGTGGCGGCCTTGACGGCCGTGGCCTGATTCCCGGCGGCATCGGTAAAGCGCCCGGTTACCTCGGCATTATTCAGCTCCGTGTTGACCGGAATGTTATAGAGGAATTCATAGACGCCGTCGCCGGCGGTACGGTCGCCGCAGCAGCCGTTATCGTACAAGGTGATGGTTCCCAAACCGACGACATCGACCGAAGCATCGCCTCCGATTTCGCTTGTGTAAACCGAAAACAGGACGGTGCTATCGGGAGCGAGCACGCGGCTGCCGGAATTTTCCGTGACGGATTCGATGATCGCCGATTGATCCAGGATGATGCTATCGGCGGCGAATCCGGCCGAACTTCCACCGGCATTCATCTGGAAGCGGGCGAAGACGGTCTTCGTCATGTCGCCGTCGCTCAATTCGAAGTTCTTCGTCAGCGCATAACTTTCCCACTGTGCGCCGGCGAACAGGGAATCCTCGGACAACTGCACCAGGTTCGTCCCGGACGGGGCCGTCAGGCTGATGGCAACGGTGCGCGTGTTGGTATATTTATGACCTCCGGCGATGCTGATCGAGAACAGACCCGGCGCCACCGAGAACATGGGCGACGGTTCTCCTTCGAGGCTCGAGGTCGATACGGCCGAAACCTGGAAATAATACAGCTGGCCGTTGGCCAGATTCCGCACGGTGTATCGCGTCAGCGCCGTGGAATCCAGGATCCTCATCTTGTCCACCGAGGCGGTATCACTATAGTACAATTTGTACCGGGTTACCGCGGCCTGGTTATTGACCGTCCAGGAAAGTTCGATGAGACCGTCCCCTACGGCCGCTTTCAACCCCATCGGGGTTTCCGGTTGGGGAGGCAGAGGAGCCACCGGTCCGGGGGCATCAACTTCATTACTGCAACCGGCCGCCATCAGGACGGCCAGGAGA
>JAQVRW010000176.1 GCA_028700875.1 Candidatus Zixiibacteriota bacterium
CCGGCTGTCGTCGTCTCCCCTGGTGGCGGCGGTGATGGCCCGGGTAACGTTCCCGGTCACGGCGACTTCGGCCAACCGTAGCGGCGAGATGACCCCGCCGACAGTGGACCTGATTCGAAAATCACTGGGTGAGGCCGTGAGTTTATACCTAGACGGCGGGCCCTGCCGGGGTATTACCGCCTCGACGGTGGCGGCGGTCAACGGGCAGGTCAGGATTTTGCGCCACGGCCTGATCGCCGAAGCGGAAATCCGTCGCCATCTTCGACAGGAGGGGCTGGATGGCTAGTTTCAAGGTTTTGTTCATCTGCACCGGCAACACCTGCCGGTCTCCCATGGCCGAGGGAAGTCTTCGGGTTTTGCTGCAGGGACGCAACATCGACACGATCGACGTCATGTCGGCCGGAACGTCGGCGGCACCGGGATGCCCGGCCACGACCTATGCCATCGAGGCGGTCAAAACCTGGAACGGCGACATCGCCGGTCATCGGTCGCGGCCAATGACCAGGGAATTGATCGAGGAAGCCGATCTGATTCTGGTCATGACCCCCAACCATTTCCGGGATGTGGTGACCATAAGCCCGGAAGCGCGCGACAGGACATTCCTTTTGAAACGGTTCCCGGAGCCGGGGGATGATGGCGAGGGAGTCGCCGACCCGATCGGCGGTTCATTGGATCAGTATAATCAGACGTTTTTGGAAATAGGCGAGGAGCTGGGTCGGATTTTGCCGGAGTTGGTCGAACGAGCCGCCCGCAAAGGAGGAAAACGTCCATGATCATCCGTCCGGCCGTGGCCAGAATCGCCGTTATCACCCTCGCCGCCGGACTATTGGCCATCGGGGGATATTTTGTTCATGCGCAATACGGCGCGGCCCAGGGCACCAGGACGATCATGGCTTCACCCCTCGACACCGTCCCGGCTGCTATCGACCGATACGTCGAAAACGTCGCCTTCGGAGTGGGCGAACGCTTCAATTTCGATATCGGCTATGGCTTCATCAACGCCGGTTCCGCCACCATGGAGGTTGTCGATTTGATCGAATATACCGGCCGGCCCGCCTATCGCATCGTCACCACCGCCGAATCGAACAAATTTTTCTCATCCTTCTATCCGGTCAGCGACCGGGTGGAATCGATCATGGATGCGGTCGGACTGTTTTCCTGGCAGTTCCAGAAAATCCTGAAGGAAGGCAAGTACCGCGCCGAACGGCAGTACGCCATCGATCAGATCAATCATAAAGTCGTCTATAAAAACGACACGATCACGGTGCAACCGTATGTGCAGGATGTTCTCTCCGCGTTGTACTTCATCCGCACCCAGCCGTTGACGGTCGGCAAGGCGGTGTTTGTCGACAACTTCACCGACGGCAAAAACTACCCCCTCGAGGTGAAGGTTCACCGCAAGGAGAAGATCAAGACCAAGGCCGGAGAGTTCGACTGTTTGGTGGTAGAGCCGTTGCTGCAATCGGCCGGCGTTTTCAAGCATGAAGGGAAATTGACCGTCTGGCTGACCGACGACCGCCTGCGGATGCCGGTGATGATGAAATCAAAAGTGGTGGTCGGCTCCATCACGGCGGAACTGACCGATTTCAAGCTGGGGCGGCTGGAGGAGTTTTGACAAAGCGTTTCGAAACGGTCGACCTGCGCCGCATCATGACGGTGAGCCTGGGACGGCGGAAGTCGTTGGCTTCGACCAAACGCATGGCTCAAGTCCCGACGACCGCCGGCGCCGAGGCGTTTTTCGCTTCGCTGCCCCGGTATCTGAAAGCCGATGATCTGCAGGCGTTGATCGCGGCCATCGTCGCCGCCCGCCGTAAAAATAAACCGGTGATATGGATGGCCGGCGGCCATCTGATCAAAGTCGGGTTGAACCCGATCGTCATCGATCTGATCGATTCCGGTATCATCACCGGGCTTTGTCTCAACGGCGCCGGGTTGATTCATGACAGCGAACTGGCTCTGGTCGGGCGCACGTCCGAGGATGTCGCCGCCGGAATCGACGACGGCAGTTTCGGGATGTCGCGCGAAACCGCCGCGTTTTTCGCCGAGGCGGCCGCCTATGCCGACCGCCACACCATCGGCTTGGGTGAAGCCGCCGGGACCCTGCTGGAAGAACGGAAAACGCTGTACCGAAAGGCTTCGCTTCTGGCGGCCTGCCATCGCCGGGGCATCCCGGCCATGGTGCATATTGCGGTCGACACCGACATCATCTGCCAGCATCCGGTCTATGACCCCGCGGCAGCGGCGCGGGCCAGCCATCACGATTTCACGATCCTGGCCAGGGAAATCGCCCGGGGGGAAAACGGCGGCGTCTTCGTCAACATCGGTTCGGCGGTGATCCTGCCGGAGGTATTCCTGAAGGCGTTGACCGTCGCCCGCAACATCTATCATCACCCGAAACGGATCATCACCGCCAATTTCGATATGATCAGCCAGTATCGCCCCGCCGTCAACGTCGTTTCGCGGCCGACCCGGTCCGGCGGGACGGGATACAACTTCGTCGGCCATCACGAAATCATGATTCCCCTGCTGGCCTGGGGAATAAAAGCGTATCGTCGCGCCAAACCTTCACGCGCGACACGCGGCACACACCCACGGAGATAAGGCATGGCACAAATAGTGGAATGCGTTCCCAACTTTTCGGAAGGAAGACGCCCGGAGGTTCTCGATGAAATCCTTCGGGAAATCACGTCGGTCTCGGGCATTACCCTGTTGGATCGGGAGATGGACGCCAGTCACAACCGCGCGGTGGTGACCTTCGTCGGCGCGCCCTTCGCGGTCAAGGAAGCGGCCTTCCGGGCCTACAGCAAGGCGGCCGAATTGATCGACATGCGCGAGCATCACGGCGAACATCCCCGCATGGGGTCCACCGACGTTTGCCCGCTGATCCCGATATCGGAGATCACCGTACCCGAATGCGTCCAATTGGCCCGTCAACTGGCCCAGGAAGTCGGCGAGAAGCTGCAGATACCGGTTTACATGTACGAAGAAGCGGCGACCTCCCCGGAACGGCGCGACCTGGCTTTCGTCCGCAAAGGAGAATACGAGGGCATCCGCGACAGCCTCGGGATTGACCCCTCGCGCAAGCCGGATTTCGGCCCGGAAAAGATGAACCTGCAGGCCGGTTCGACGGCTATCGGCGTGCGCCTGCCGCTGGTGGCCTACAACGTCTACCTCGGCACCAACAACATCAAGATCGCCAACGCCATCGCCAAGGCGGTCCGCTCCCGCTCCGGCGGTTTCATGTACTGCAAGGCGCTGGGATTCGAGATCAAGGAACGCAACTGCGTCCAAGTGTCGATGAATCTGGTCAATTTCCCCAAGACCCCCATTCACCGGGTCTTTGAAATGATAAAACTGGAAGCCGCCCGCTACGGCGTCAACGTCACCTCGTCCGAAATCATCGGCCTGGTGCCCAACGATGCGCTGATCGCGGCGGTGGAATATTTCTTGCGGCTCGAAAACTTTTCCAAGAATCAGATTCTTGAGGAGAAATTAAAGCAGATGACGGGAACAGACGATCGCGCCACCGCGGAGTTTTTCAACCAGGTGGCCTCGGCAGCGCCCGCCCCGGGCGGCGGGTCGGTGGCTTCGGCCGCCGGATCATTGGGTGCGGCCCTGACCTCCATGGTCAGCCGCCTGACAATTTCCAAGAAAAAATACGCCAGCGTCCACGATGAGATCGGGGCGATCCTATCCCGGTCGGAGACGCTCCGGCAGGAACTGTTCGATTTGATCACCCGGGACAAGGAAGCGTTCGAGAAGGTCATGGTTGCCTACGGCCTGCCCAAGGACACCGAAGACGAAGTGAAGAAACGGGCGGCGCAGATCGAGGACGCTACCAAAAGCGCGGCGCTGGTGCCGCTCAAGGTCGCCGAGAAGTCGCTGGAGATACTGTCGCTGGTGAAGGTGGTCGCGGAAAAAGGAAACGCCAATTCCATCACCGACGCCGGAGTGGGGGCGCTCATGGCCAAGGCGGCCATGGACGGCGCCATCCTGAATGTCCGCATCAACCTGCGGGGCCTCGGCGACCGGGACTTCGTTGGCAAGCTGTCCAGCGAAATCGACAGCTATATCGCCCGGGGCGAGGCCCTGGCCGGAGAAATCCGCCATATCGTGGACCAGAAGATCGCGAATGGCTGAGTATATCGACCTGCATATTCATAGCGATCATTCCGATGGATTGCAGTCGCCCCGCGATGCGGTCGATCAGGCGGTCCAGCGCGATTTGAAGGCGATGTCGATATGCGATCACGATACGATCAGCGGCCATCTGGTGGCGGAAGCCTACGGCCGGGGAATGCCGATCGAGATCATCTCCGGAGTGGAGTTGTCGGCGGCCAAGACCGATGAGGACCTGCATATTCTGGGGTATTTGTTCGACCCTGGGCACGGACGGCTTCTGGAAACGCTGGACAAGTTCCGGCGGGTTCGGATCGAACGAGGGCGCCGGATGGTGGCGCGGCTGGCGGAACTGGGTCTGGTCATGGATTATGACGACGTGTTGAAGGCGGCGGGGCAGGCGGCGGTCGGACGACCCCATGTCGCGGAGGCGATGGTCAAGAACGGCCTCGTCCCGACCTACAGCGAGGCTTTTACGCGGTACCTGATTGTGGGCGGACCGGCCTATGTCCCCAAGGCAAAACTGACCCCGAAAGAAGCCATCGACCTCATCCATGAGGCCGGCGGGCTGGCGGTCATGGCTCATCCCGGACTGACCAAGCGCGACGACATGATTCCGGAACTGGTCGCCGGCGGGATCGACGGCCTGGAGCTTTATCATCCGACCCATGACCGGGCCGACCGGAAGCGGTATCGTTTATTGGCCCGGCGGTACCACTTGGTGATAACCGGGGGATCGGATTCGCATAATCGCAAAGGGCGATTCGGCGATATCGGCGACGAACCGGTGCCGTATCATTATCTGACCGATTTGAAAGCCGCCTGGCAAAAAGCCCGCGGCGGAGAAAACAAGACGGAGAGTGCCACGTGAGGAAAACGCTTGTATTGATGCTCGTGGGATTATCGATGGCCGGCCTGGCGCAGGCGGGGAATATGGCCGCCGAGGAATGGCAACAGGCCTATGATCAGGCGGTCTATATCATGGGAGCGTATGCCGATTCGGTGGCCGCGGGTGAGGCGCCGCCGATCAAATGCGGCACGCCGTTGATCCAGGGGCTGGCGCTCAATCTCTCGCCGGATAAACTGATGCCAGCGGGTCCGTTCGACCGTCGGGATACCATGTCGTTCACCTACGGCACGACGCATTTCCTACTCCATTACACCAACCAGGGGGCCGATTCCATCTATCAGTATACCAAGCAGGACAGCCTGCCCGGCACCCCCGACTATATTTTCGACGCCGGCAAGACGCTGGAGCGTTGCTACCGGCGCCTGGTGGATACGCTGGGGTTCATCGCTCCTCTGTCCGATGGATATTACAACGGGGGAACCGGTGGAGGCGGCGACGGCCGCCTGGATATCTATTTCATTAATATCGCCTACTATGGCGCCACCGTGCCGGAATCGCTTCAGGCGACCCTGCCGTTGACGGCCACCTCCTATATCCTTCTGGAGAATGATTACCGGGGATTTTATGGATACGAGACCAACCGCGCCGCGGCGCTGCATGTCTCGGCCGCGCATGAATTCTTCCACACCATCCAATTCAATCTCGATCTGGCCGAAACCGAAGGGTCCGGCGCGTCCCAAAGCACCGCCTGGCCGGAGATGTCGGCCACCTTCATGGAAGAGGAATTCTATGACGAGATAAATGATTATTTCGGCTACATGCCCTACTTTTATTTCTTCACGCAATGGTCGCTGCGCACCGGCTACTATAGCCCCTCCACCCATATCCAGAACTGGCAAAACTGGCACCAGTATGCGTCGGTGGTATTCCCGCTGTTTCTCAAGGCCAATTTCGGCACGGAAATCATCAAGCGGATATGGGATGGCTGCGCCGACGTGGCGGGAGGGAACTGGTGGCTGGCCACCGATGCCTCCATCAAGGCCGTCTCCGCCGACAGTCTGAATTTACGCATCATGTTTCCCCGGTTTGCCCTCTGGAATCTGTTCACCGGCAGCTGGGCGCGAGGCAGTAACTACTTCCCGGATGCCTCCCATTATCCGGCTCCCACCGCGACGATGCCCAGTTATTCCTCGGTCAAACGATTCATCCAGGAAGTCACGTCCTATCCGGCTTATATCACCATCGCCGATTCGTTGAGGCCGGACAACCTGGGCGCCGATTATATCTTGCTGCAGAACACCTCCTTGTACCCCAGCGGCCTGGAGGTCACTTTCGACTGCGATCGCACCGAACCCTGGGCGATCCAGGTCGTGGGTCTCCCGGCCACTGTATCCGATCTCAACCAGGCGATCTACATCGACTCCGTCACGTATGATTCGACCACGGCCACGATCGCGATTCCCAATGCCGCCCAGTTCGACAAAATCGTGCTCATTCCCTCGATTGTGGCCGGCAATACCCTGCGGGTCAGTTATTCACTGGTTGTCGCCCCCCTCGGCGAAGGCTTGCTGCAGCCGAATGGCGGCGAACGGCTCTACCCCGGAGCCGTCTACAAGATTCTCTGGAATTTTCCTCTAACGGTCACCGAAGTGCAGATCGAGCTGTCGCTGG
>JAQVRW010000177.1 GCA_028700875.1 Candidatus Zixiibacteriota bacterium
AACGCGTCGGGGGGCCGCGCAATAGTCGGCCCGGCCGACGATGGACGAAAACCGTTATCAATGGATTGACCGGATGAAAATCAAACCGCTCTTGGTCCTGCCATCACTGCCGGAAAAAATCGCCCGCCTGCAGGAACTGGCCAACAACGTCTGGTATGCCTGGTCGCCGGAACTGACCCAGCTGTTCCAAAGGCTCGACCAGGAAACCTATGAACGGGTCAACCAAAACCCGGTCATGATGCTGGCCCATATTCCCCAGGAACGACTGCGCGAGGCGGCCGAAGACGAATCGTTCGTGGCCCATCTGGGACGGGTCTACGAGGCATTCACCGGATACATGGCCCGCAAGAAATGGTTCGAGACCCGCTTCCCGGCTTGTAAAAACGCTCATATCGCCTATTTCTCCTGCGAGTTCGGCCTCGATGTCTCCCTGCCGATGTACTCCGGTGGGTTGGGGGTCCTCTCCGGCGACCATCTGAAATCGGCCTCGGACCTGGGCATCCCGATCGTCGCGGTTGGCCTGCTGTACCGCTACGGCTATTTCCAGCAGAGCCTCACGGCCGACGGCTGGCAGAACGAATCGTACACCGAAAACGACTGGTATAACATGCCCGTGGCGCTGGAAAAGGACGCCGCCGGCAAACCGCTGCAGATCACCGTCGATATGGGCGCCAGCCCGGTCAAGGCCCAGATCTGGCGCGTCCAAGTAGGCAAGGTGCCGTTGTACCTGCTGGACGCCAACATCCCGGAAAACCCCTCGATGCACCGCGAAATCACCTACCAGCTCTACAGCGGCGACAAGGACATCCGCATCCGCCAGGAAATCCTGTTGGGCATCGGCGGCGTGCGGGCGCTGGAAGCGCTCGGGTACGCGCCCAACGTCTATCACCTCAACGAGGGACACTCGATGTTCCTCTGCCTGGAACGGGTCCGTCGCCTGATGGAGCGGGACAAATTATCGTACGATGAAGCGGCCGAGATCGTCTGGTCGACCAACGTCTTCACTACCCACACGCCGGTCCCGGCCGGCAACGAACAATTCGACGCCAAGCTGATGGAAAAATATCTGACGCCCATGGGCGATGCCCTCGGCATCGGCTTCCGCGGCCTGATGAAACTGGGCCGGGTGATCGAAACCAACGACCAGGAACCGTTCTCCATGACCGTCGGCGCGTTGCGCCTGTCGGCGTACGCCAACGGCGTCTCCCAGCTGCACGGCAAGACCTCGCGCTCCATGTGGCGTTTCGTCTGGCCGGGATTCCCCGATGACGAGGTTCCCATCACGGCCATCACCAACGGCGTCCATCCCTACAGCTGGATATCGCCCACCCTGGGCGAACTGTACAAGACTTACATAGGGCCGCGCTATATCGAACAGCCCGAAGACCCAACTTTCTGGGACAAGGTTTACCGTATCCCCAATATCGAGTTATGGCGGGCGCATCAGCGCAACAAGGAACAGCTGGTGTTTTTCACACGGCAACGAATCCGTCGCCAGGCCGAAGCCAAGGGCAAATCCCAACAGGAAATCAATCGGACCGAGGAAATCCTCGATCCCCACGCGCTGACGATCGGTTTCGCGCGACGGTTCGCCACCTACAAACGCGGGTATCTGCTGTTTTCCGACTTGGAACGGCTGCGCAAATTGGTCTCCGATGCCGACCGGCCGGTCCAGTTCGTCTTCGCCGGCAAAGCCCATCCCAAAGACAACTACGGCAAAGAAATCATCAAGTCGATCGTCCATATCGCCCAGCGCAATGAGTTCTACAACAACATCATCTTTTTGGAAAACTACGATCTCGACCTGGCCTGGAAACTGGTGGCCGGGGTCGATGTCTGGCTCAATACTCCCCGTCGCCCGGAGGAAGCCTCCGGCACTTCCGGCATGAAGGCCGCGCTCAATGGCGCGCTCAATGTCTCCATCCTCGACGGCTGGTGGGTGGAAGGATATTCGCCCGATACCGGTTGGGCGATCGGCTCCCCCAATGCCGCCTATGCCAACAACGAGGAGCAGGATCATATCGAATCGCAGGAACTGTACGACATCCTCGAACGCGACGTTATCCCGATGTATTACGACCGCAACAAGGAAGAGTATCCGCCCGAATGGATTCAGATGATGAAGAATTCGATCGTCATGGGCGGTAAACGCTTTTCCTCGCACCGGATGCTGCGCGAGTACACCGAGAAGTTCTATGTTCCCGCCATCCAGTCGTATGAGAACATGGTCGGCCGCAATTATACCCTGACCAGGGAATGCGCCGTCTGGGGCAAACGGCTGTCTAACGCCTGGAGTAAGGTGGCGATCAACTCGCTGGATATCGAGGGGGTCGATGGTTCCGCCAAGGTCGGCCAGGCCACGCCGGTCACGATCAAGGTCTTTTTGGGCGAACTGAAGCCGGAAGATGTCAAGGTCGAGGTCGTGCGCGGCATGCTCAATGCGCAGGATCAGATCGTGGACAGCGAGGTATTCGGCGCGACGCCCGAAGACGGATCGAAAGACGGGCACTATACCTATCGCGTGGACCTGACCTGCACCCGTTCCGGACGATTGGGGATCACCGCCCGGGTAGCGCCGTACAACGCGCGTCATTTGATCAAGCACCATCCCCGCCTCGTCGCCTGGCTGGGGTAGCGTATCGCGCTCCACGGGTTCAGCCATGATATGCAAGGGCGTCCGCTTCGGCGGACGCCCTTTTTGTGACCGACACATCCCCAAAATAAGATTCCGGGTGCCCCACCGCTTGCGGTGGGTATGGAATAGCTTATTAGGTATCGATCGTGTCCCTCGTCACAAGACATCTTCATGGTACAATTTTCCCCACCCCAAGGGGCGGGGCACCCGACCTCCTAACTACCCCGCTACCATGATCCCGCTTGTTTTTGCCCCCAAACCGGGTATATTGAATCAGCGGCAATCATATTCGTTATCATGGCGGCCATTGATATGAATCGAAAACTCATCATTTTCGGGATTTTGGCGTTTCAGCTTACCGTTCCAACGTTTGCCGCTACACCCATGCGGCTGATCGGCGTCCTGAAGGGAAGCGCCGCCGGGCAGCGGATAGGCGACGCCTGCGAGGGGATCGGCGATATTAACGGCGACGGTTATAACGATTTTCTGACCGCCGAATTCACGAGTCATAAATTGCATCTGTATCTTGGCGGACCGCATCCGTTCGATAGCCCGCCAGTCATCACCTGGGAAAATCACGGGTCACCCACTGGTTTGCATAGCTTTTCGCCGCGAGCTATAGGGGATATCGATTGTGATGGTGTCACTGATTTCATGACTGTGTTTGGGAATTTCCCCAAATCAGACACTTTGCGGCTTTTTACTGGTTTGGAGACGTTATCTTATGATGAGTATCTCACTTTTTTGCCTAATTCGCAAGACGATTGGTACCCCGTTATCGCTGGAGGAGGAGATAATAATAATGATGGCCGGCCTGATTTCTGGATAAATAATCTCGAAGGAGGAGATAGCACCATTTGGGGTTATAGCGGTTGTGATTTGTTAGATACGATACCTGATTTCAAGATCATACTTTCCCGGAATCCCGACCTCAAATATCGTTATATCAACAGTAATTTCTGCAATACCTGCGATCTCAATGGGGACTCGATTCCTGATATAGTTTTCGGGCAGGCGACCAGTTACTATGATTACCCCGGAAGAGTTGGTATCGTTTGGGGGAAGGAAACCTTGTCCGAATCCCCCGATCTGACGTTTTATGCTCCTCTGCCTCATGGAGGTAATAATGCTTTCGGCAGGGATCTAGATTGTCTTGGGGATATCAGCGGCGATGGCATCGATGACCTCTGGGTTAGCCAAGGGGGCAGAAACTATATCTTCTATGGCGGAAGGCCATTTGACACGATTCCCGATGTGGCTCTGGATTGGTCGTATATGTATGCGAATATGGAAAATGTTGGTGATGTTAACAATGACGGCTGGAATGACGTGATTCTGGTCGATGATAGTTATCTGATCAATCGGGTCTCCTACATCTATGGCGGCCCTGACATGGATACCCTGGTAGATGTGGTCTACAGCGACTTTGATTTCTACGCTGCCACTCATCAGGGTTCGGTCTGCTGTGTCGGGATAGATCATTCCTGGGCGGGAGATATTAACGGAGACGGGATAGACGATATTCTTATATCCGGACGAACTGATGATGTCGATGCCAATGACCAAGGATTTTTGTTTATCCAGGCCGGTTGGGACAGTATCCCGACGGATGTGTCGGATGACACGCCGCCCGTAATTCCCAGTACATTGGATTTGAAACAGAATTACCCGAATCCGTTTAACCCCGGCACGACCATTGAGTTTACGCTATCCCGTGCGGGCTATACAGAGATACGAGTTTACAATCTTTTGGGTGAGGTCGTGGCAATTCCGATGAAGGGATTCCTGACGGCGGGGAGCCATCAGGTCACATGGGACGGGTTGGGCTTGGATGGCAAGCCGGCCGCGTCGGGGATATATTTCTATCGTCTGACTTCCGGATCGTATTCCGACACCCGAAAGATGATTTTGATGAAATAAGCCAAGACGGGCCGGGAAACCCGGCCCCTACAACTCGAATTGAATTATTCTCGTAGGGGCGGACCCGTGTGTCCGCCCGGATTATTTTGGGCCGACACATCGGTCGGCCCCTACAAACCAAAATCGATTTATTGCCGTAGGGGCGGTTCGCGAACCGCCCGGTTTAGTCCGCGGATTTTTCGGTATTGATTTGATGTCCCTCCCGCACGTATAAATACTGCTGACATATGACAATTCACCCGGCCGGCGGCTGGCGCCGGGGATGGCGACAAACCGAGGGAGTGCGACCATGGAACCGTTCAAATATCACGTGTTCATCTGCAATCAGCAAAAACCGGATGGCACGCCATGCTGCGCCGCGCGCGGAGCGGAGAAGGTTATCGATACCCTGCGTCGCGAAATCGCCGCCGCCGGGTTGGCCGATACCGTTCAAATCACCGCCTGCGGTTCTATCGGTCTCTGCGAACGCGGCCCGAACATGGTCGTTTATCCCGAAGGGACCTGGTACAGCGATCTCACCCCGGCCGATATCCCCGAAATCGTCAGGCAACATTTCAAAGACGGCCGCCCGGTGGTCCGGCTGGTCAATGCCGATATCAAGGCCCTTCGCGCCGAAATCGATGCCAACCGCGCCAAGTACATGGCCGCCCTGAAGATGAAAGACGAATCCGGCACGCCGCCGGATGATCTGACCATGACCATCCGGGCTTTCATGGAAAGCCGCGTCATCCTCAGCGCCATCGAGCTGGATATCTTCACGGCCGTCGGCACCGGCGCCAAGTCATCGGAGGTGGCCTCGAAGCTGAAAACCGATCTCCGCGCCGCCGAAACATTCCTCAATGCCGTGACATCGCTGGGCCTTTTGGAGAAGCAGGGAAATATCTTCCGCAACACGCCGGTATCGATGCGGTACCTGTCGGCCGACGGAAAAAACGACTCCCGCATGGCCATGATGCATATGGTCGGCCTATGGACACGATGGAGCACGATGACCGACTGCGTGCGCAAGGGAACGTCGGTCAGCTACCGCGAGGTAACCGAACGGGAGGCCGAATTTACGCAGGCGTTTATCGCCGCCATGCACAGCAACGCGGCCATGCGCGCCCCGCTGGTGGTCAAAATGGTGGGAACGGAGAATGTCCATCGCCTGCTGGACCTCGGCGGCGGCTCAGGCGCCTATTCCATCGCCTTTGCCCAAGCCAATCCGAAGCTTAAGGCCGAAATTTTCGATCTGCCCGATGTCCTGACTATCGCCGGGGGCCATATCGCCGAAGCCGGTCTGGCCGACCGGGTCACTGTGCGGCCGGGCGACATGCGCCGGGATGATTTCGGCCGGGGGTATGACCTGGTTCTCCTGTCGGCCATCTGCCACATGTACAGCCCGGAGGAAAATATGGCGCTGTTGAAGAAGGCGTTCGACGCTGTCGCGGAAGGCGGACGGCTGGTTGTCCAGGATTTCATCCTCGACCCCGACAAAACCTCTCCCCGTCAGGCTGCCCTGTTTGCGCTCAACATGCTGGTCGGCACTCCGGCCGGCGGGACATACAACGAGACCGAATATGCCGGGTGGATGCGGTCGGTCGGGTTTGCCGATATTAGGCGCGTTAATCTTCCCGGCCCCGCCGACCTGATGATCGGCGTTCGGCGCTGAGACCCTTCGCTTCGCTCAGGGTGACACCACACGGCCACGATTGTCATTCTGAGCGAGCGTAGCGAAGAATCTGATCCCGTCTCACATACCAAAGAATGTGATGTGTTTTTTATTGATGATGACGTGTCCTCATGTTACTTTTCCAGCGGATGGGCAAGCGTCCGTCTAAGGAGAGATCAATGAAAAAAGGATACGTTTGGGCGTTCTTGATGTTCGTGTTTTTCTGCGCCGTGACAGTCGGGGCGCAGCGGGAAAAGCCCGCCGCCGCGTTGACGGTTGAAGCCAAGGTATGCACCGGGGTGCAGGATCGTATGCCGGTCGGCGAGGCAACGACGTTTCCGGCCACGGTTGACCAGGTCTACCTCTGGACGAAGA
>JAQVRW010000178.1 GCA_028700875.1 Candidatus Zixiibacteriota bacterium
TCGCCGAAGAGATGATCAAAGACTGCCTGTCGCGCCCCTGGGTGACCGATTTCGCCGCCGCCGCCGGGAAAAAGCCGGTGGTCACGGTCGGCACGATCGGCAACAACACCAGCGAACATATCGATGCCGAGACATTCACGACCGATTTCGAACGCGAGCTGCTCAATTCCGGACAGGTGAAATTCGTCGCTTCCCGCGGCCAGCGCGATGAAGTCCGCGAGGAACGACAGGATCAGCGGGATTACGCCTCCCAGGAAACGATGAAGAAAATCCGTAACGAAACCGGGGCCGACTTCATCCTGCTCGGGAATATCAAGTCGATCACCGATGAGGCCGAAGGCTTGCGGATCATGTACTACCAGACCGACCTGGAACTGATCAATATCGAAAGCAACGAGAAGGTCTGGATCGGCACCAAGAAAATCAAGAAAGAGATTTCGCAGGGCAAGTCCAAGTTTTGAAATCGTTTCGTTCGGAAATGGCAGGCGCCTGCGCCGTCCTTGTCGGAGCGGTTTGTTCCCTGGTGTTGGCCGCCGGATGCAGTTCGGTGGCCACGCAGAAAGGGTTCTATGAACCGATTGCGGCCGAATTGCGCGCCGGAAACTACGACGCCGCCGCGGCCGGAATCGAAACCGCCCGCCTGAAAAACAAATACAAGGACAAAGACCGCTTCCTGTACTTCATGGATGCCGGTCTGGTTAATCATTATGCCTGGCGCTTCGATTCCAGCAACGTCCGCCTGTCCGGCGCCGAGGATGCCGCCGAAGAGCTGTTCACCAAAAGCATCTCCCGTGCCGCCGCCTCGCTGGTGCTGAACGACAACATCCTGGAGTACGCCGGCGAGGATTACGAGGTCCTCTACGCCAACATCATCAAGACCCTCAACTACATCGCCCTGAACGACCCGGAGGAGGCCCTGGTCGAGATCAGGCGAGCCGATGAGAAACTGACCTTATTGGATCAGAAATACCGCGACGCCGCCGCGACGCTCAACGAGCGGGCGACGTCCGATACCTCCTCCCCGGCGATACCCTATGAAGCCGTGGACGTGCGCTTCCAGAACGACGCCCTGGCGCGGTACCTCGGCATGCACGTCTACGCCGCCCTGGGAAAAATGGATGACGCCCGGATCGACCATGAACACATGATCGAAGCATTCTGGGAACAGCCGAATATCTACGACTTCTCCCCCCCTCGAGTGAAATATCAATCCAGAGACAAAGCCATTCTCAGCACGGTGGCCCTGGTCGGCCTGTCCCCGGTGAAAGAGGCGCTCAACCTGCGTATGCGAACCGACAAAAACCTCGACCTGGTCCAAATTCTGTACGACAGCCCCGACGGGAACGGGCCCCAGTTCGGCCAGTTCGCCATGCCCATTTCGGAAGACTATTATTTCAAGCTGTCCATCCCCCAGATCGCCTCCCGCCCGTCGGTTATCAACTCCGTTCGCATCACCGTCTCCGACGGCACCTCCGGCCAGTTGCAGCTTATCGAGGATGTCGGACGGGTGGCGCAGGAGACGTTCGAGGCTAAACGGAATCTCATCTATATCAAGACGGTGACCAGGGCGCTGGTTAAAGGTTTGAGCACTCATAAGGCCAAGGAAAAGGCCGATGACGGCAAGGCAGGCGGATGGTTGAAAAAACTGGCCATGGATATCGCCGCCGACTTCTCCGAAAACGCCGACCTGCGCTGCAGCCGGATGCTGCCCGGACGGGTTTTTGTGGGGGATTTCGAAATCGCTCCGGGGACGTACGATGTGACGTTCGATTTCCTCGATCCGGCCGGAAACGTCATCAGCTCGCGGACGATCACCGGATACAAGGTCCTGCAAAACTGCCTCAACCTGATCGAGGCCGCGTCGTTCAACTGACCGGCTATATATCTAACTCGAAACTCTCTCCTAACTTCGGCACGACCACTTCCCAGCCGAAACGACCCCTGATCTTCTCCGCCAACGCTCCCGATGCCTGCGGCTCGCCATGAACGATAAACGTCTTCTCCGGTGCGCGATTGAACCCCATCAGCCAGGCCAACGTCTCATTGTAGTCGGCATGTCCGGAGAACCCAGCTATACTTTCCACCTTGGCCTTGACCGCCACCTGCTGACCGTGGATTCTGACCCATGGTTTCCCTTCGAGGAGGCTTCTCCCCCGCGTTCCCTCCGCCTGGTAGCCAATCAATAAAATCGTATGTTCGGGTTTGGGCAGGCACCGCTCCAGATGATGCAAAATCCGTCCGCCTGCCGCCATGCCTCCGGCGGAGACGATAATCGCCCGCCCTTTTAACGCATTGATTGCCTTGGATTCCTGAGTGGTCCGGCAGAAATGAAGCTTTTGCGGCCGCATGACCTGCTTGCCGTTGACATATTCGGCCCGGCAGGTCAGGTCGAGATCGGCCAAACGATTTTCGAAAACCTCGGTCGCCTCGACCGCCATCGGCGAATCGACATAGACCGGCATAATCGGAATCGCCTTCTTCTCTTCCAGTTCGCGGATGACATACAACAGCGTCTGCGTCCGCCCGATGGCGAACGACGGAATGACCAACAAACCCCCGCGGTCAAAGCTTTCGTTGATCACCCGCGCCAGCGCGTCATTGGCCGACTGGGTTTCGTGCAGACGGTCGCCGTAGGTCGATTCGATGACCAGGTAATCGACGTTGTACACTTGGACCGGATCCTTGAGAAGCGGCAGGTGAGGTCGCCCCAGGTCGCCGGTGAACATAATCTTCCGAGACCGTCCCCCTCTGGTCGACTTAATATCGATAAACGACGACCCCAGAATATGCCCGGCATCCTTGAGCTTGACCCTGACTTCCGGGGTCAAAGCATACGGGTCGCCATAATGGATCGGCTCGAAGAAACGCGTCGCCGCCTCGGCGTCCTTCATCGTATATAACGGCAGGGCCGGTTTATGTTTCGAATACCCCTGCTTGTTGGCCCAGTAGGCGTCTTCTTCCTGTAAATGGGCGCTGTCGCGAAGCGTGATCGCGCACAGTTCCTGGGTGCCGTAGGTGCAACGGATCGTCCCCTTGAAACCTTGGCGACAGAACCGGGGCAGGTACCCGACATGATCGATATGGGCGTGGGTCAGGAAAACCTCGTCGATCACCCCCGGCGCAACCGGAAAATCCTCCCAGTTTTTCAGTCGGAACTCTTTCGGCCCCTGAAACATCCCGCAATCGATCAGCAGTTTCTTGCCGTCCAGTTCGAGCAGGTATCGCGACCCGGTGACTGTCCCAGTCGCCCCATGAAACGTCAGTTGCGCCATGTATCCCCATCCCAAAGAAGTTTATCATCCTGCTCGTGTGGCCCGGACGTTCGTCCGGGTTGGCCGAGATAATATTTGTGCCCGGCAGATGTCCACATCTGCCCGCAATTCCCCCCTTTTGTGCCCGGTCCGCCCGTGGCGGATCCACATCTGCCGCAAGTTGCCTATCCCTTCCCGACCGCATGTCGTGCGAAGGATTAACTCTGTAGGGGTCGGGTTGCCCGACCCGTCTCGTCCCCGTGCCCGGTCCGACTGTGGCGGATCCACATCTGCCCGTAATTCAGGATCGCCATAGAAAATGCCGGAGGCCGGACTCGAACCGGCACGCACCTTACGATGCAAGGGATTTTAAGTCCCTGGTGTCTACCATTCCACCACTCCGGCAATCGGTACCACGGCAGGAAGTTACACAGATTTTGTCAGGGAAGCAAGAAAACAAATATCCGAAGTCGGGTGGCCCATTATTAATGATATGTTTGAAATCCGTCCTGTCTTAACACATTTGGGCACCGCCATCACGCGACAATTCCGACCCATCGGTTGCTCTTGTCGTATTGCAAATATCCGCCCTGCCCATCAGGAACCAGTTGACCAATCCACTGATTATTCGTATCGAAGAGTGTGTATCCATCTATCGCATTCTTTACTCCAAGACCAATGCGTGACAGTGATTCATTGAATAGAAGGATTACACCATCTATGCCAGATACAATAAATCCTGTATTACGCAGCCCCAAATCATACATGTATGGGCCCGGATATTTGCCATTTAGGCTCGGATTGATCTTTGCGTTTACTAGCGGATTGACCCGCCCATTCACCAATGGATTGATCTTTCCATTGACTAGTGGATTCAAACGACCATTTACAAGAGGGTTAAGTCCGCCGTTGACCAATGGGTTCAGGCGGCCATTGACAAGCGGGTTAATCCGACCGTTCACAAGAGGATTCAGTCGAGAATTCACGTACGGATTTATCCTCGAGTTTATGGTCGGATTCAACCGGGGGTTCGATTGCGGCGACCGTCTATTGGCAGTCATTGAAGACGATCCAAAGCTTGCAATATCTACGAGCAAAATGTATCGGTTGTTTTGGTCCTCACCAAACGAAAAGAAGATCCGTAAACTCCCTGCAGAAACCACGTACAAGTCGTTCTCCAGTGATTGAACTCCGAACTGTGAAAGGTCCGAAAGCACTGACTCTGCGGAAGCTGACTGAATCGTTTGTAATACACGCGTAAGCTGGGCAATTTGTGCAGGCGGTAACGCGCCCAACCGTTTGGGGAACTCCGGCACAACCATGTACTTCACTTTAAAACCCTCCGGAGTTCTTTCTTAGCTTCGTCTAGTTCTGTGCTGTTTCCCAAGCGGATTGCCGTTCGATACCGTTCCACTGCTTCGGGGAGACATTTGCTCCGCATATAGGCAACACAATATTCGCTATCCGCAAATCTGAGAACGTCACGATCGCGACTGTAGAGGGCGCGGTTATAGAAATAAACAATAACGCCAAGCGCCAGAATAAGATAGAAGGATTTTGCGCGATAAAAGGAATCCCATTGGATACCGGCCGGGGTGGTAATCTCGAATACGAATATCCCTGCCAGTATACCCGCCACCACGTTCGCGAGGATGAAGAAAATTGCCCGCGAAAGCGGTGCTTCAAGAAGAGCCCTTTTAAATTTCAATGTCAACCCAATTATGCCGGCCAGGCGGTCCGCCTTAGCTTTGTTGATGCGAGTTTCCGCAATCGTACTGCTATTATCGAATTCCGAATCCGTGGTGCCACCGGTTCCGTTGTGTTTTCACTTTAATATGCCATAAATCTAATCCAAACGACCGGAAAGCGCAAGTATTTTCGTTACAAAACGTTAGCATCGTTTCTGTCGCCGTGAGACCCGGACGAACATTCCGGCAACCAGTCCGTTACAACCCATACCGGAAGGGTCGCAGGCACTTAAACCGCCCTCGAGCAACGCGGACGAATAACTCAGAATACCCCCCGGGGTTGCCACACGCGTGCTTATGGGGGAATGTCCCGTAAGTACCTTTCCCTAATCCGGGACAAGCGGATCGAAAATCCGCTGACGAAAAGGGCTCCCGAAGCGCGCCGCTCCTCACTGCCTGTATGATCGCCCTGTAAGTTAAATGACGCATCCCTTCCTCACTCTCCCTTTAGCCCGTGAATTGCCTCGCAATAGTGCCCAAGGCATTGCAGGGGACCGATGACCCACCTCAGTTTTGTTAACGTGGCTTCCCGCAATCGCATCGCCATTCATTTCGCTTTGATATGCCATAAATCTAATCCAAGCGACCGGAAAGCGCGAGTATTTTTAATACAACCCGTTGGCATTGTTTCTGTTGCCTAGAAACCCGGACGAGCGTCCGGGTCACCCGCCAATTTATGGACGTTTGGTGCGGCTGTCGTCTTCAAGGATGCGGATAACATCCGCGGCGACCTCGCCGGTGATCGTAATGCATTGATCGATATGTTCAGGCGAACCAAACTCGAATTTCTTGATCAGGACGCGGCAGCAGACGCTTTTTCGCCGTTGTTTGAACCGCTCATGCAGTTCTTTGGACGCCTCGAACATGCCCGGCGTCTCCGCCCCCGGCGTCGTCCGGCCGAATTTCAGACCCAGCGCCATCACCCCCCCGGCCAACGCGCCGCATACGCATCCGGCACAACCCATCCCCACGGGAAAACCGGAAGCCAGCTTGACCATTTCCTTTGGAACGGGTTGGCCGAGGAATTCATTGGCGACAATAAAGACCGCTTCCGAACAGAGGAACTCGCCCGACCTGTACATTTCTTCGGCCCGCATTCGGGCGTTGGTTACGGCTATCGAATCCGACATCGAAGTCCTTTCCCTCACGTTGCCTTCCCCCTGCCGGCGGTTGACTGCCGCCCCTTTTTCAGACGCCGATTCGTCCGAATATGATGGTTTATCCGGGGTTGTCAAGCGATATCCCCAGGCGGCGCTCGTGCCTGTTATCCCTCCCCCGCCTGCAAAACCACTACCACATTGATGGTGATTACGAACACGCACCCTTTAGTGAGATGAATCAATCGATGTCTATACGTATGCCCGGACTTTGCTGTTGCTTCCAGATGGGTGCCCCGGACGTTCGTCCGGGACGAATTCCCTCCCCGTCCGCCAAATATCCAGCTGCCCGCGAAGACGACATGGCGAAATGGGTAACCCACCCGCCGTGGCGGGCTGTGGGGTGGATGTGGTGTGGCAGCACGACGAAAACATCAA